>NZ_LLWH01000229.1 GCF_001411475.1 Pseudomonas endophytica
GCGGGATGATCACGAGGCGGCACGGGTTTTCGTGGTCGGACTCATCTCGCAGGTCGGTCACCATCGCCAGTTTGGTCGGCTTGGCCTGCATCAGCGCTGCTATTTGTTCCAGCACCTTGGCGCCAGACACTTGGTGCGGCAACGCGGTGACGACGATGTCGCCGTCTTCAACGTGGTACACGGCACGCATGCGCACCGAGCCACGGCCGGTCTGGTAGATCTTTAGCAAGTCGGCGCGTGGGGTGATGATTTCGGCTTCAGTCGGGTAGTCCGGCCCCTGAATGTGCTCGCATAGTTGCTCAACCGTGGCTTTGGGCTCGTCGAGCAACCGCACGCAGGCGCTCGCGACTTCGCGCAGGTTGTGGGGCGGCACGTCAGTGGCCATGCCCACTGCGATACCGGTGGTGCCATTGAGCAAGATATTAGGCAAACGTGCCGGTAACACCGCAGGTTCGTCGAGGGTGCCGTCAAAATTTGGCACCCAGTCCGCCGTGCCTTGGCCCAGTTCACTGAGCAGCACTTCGGAGTAACGCGATAAACGGGCTTCGGTGTAACGCATGGCCGCGAAGGACTTGGGATCATCCGGCGCACCCCAGTTGCCCTGACCGTCCACCAGCGTGTAGCGATAGCTGAACGGTTGAGCCATTAGCACCATGGCTTCGTAGCAGGCCGAGTCGCCGTGCGGGTGGAACTTACCGAGTACGTCACCAACGGTACGCGCCGATTTTTTGTGCTTGGCGTCGGCGTCCAGCCCTAGCTCGCTCATGGCGTAAACAATGCGCCGTTGTACCGGCTTAAGGCCGTCGCCGATGTGCGGCAAGGCCCGGTCCATGATCACGTACATGGAGTAGTTGAGGTAGGCCTGTTCTGTGAAGTCGGCCAGTGACCGGCGTTCTACGCCGTCTAGGCTGAGATCAAGGGAATCGCTCATGCGGACCTCATTCAGTTCGTTGTCTGGCGCAACAGCATGGTGCCGTCGCGCTGGGTAAATTCAAGTTTGTTCAAAGCGCTCATGCCCAGCAGCACTTGTTCGCCCTCAAGCCCCGGAGCCGCCACCGCACGCACATTGCGCAACACGATAGCGCCCAGTTGCAGGCGGTCGATTTGCGTTCGATAACCCTGAACACGGCCATTAGCGGTGCTTAAGGTCACGGGGACGCCTTTAGGTAATGCCAGTTGCCTGGCCAGTTCTTGTGGGACCGCTACATCGGTGGCACCGGTATCAAGTAAGAACTCCACCGGCACATTGTTGATTCGGCCGCTGGCGACAAAATGCCCCTGCACGTTGCCCCGCAAGGTCACTTCGATGTAGCCCTGACCTTGCTGCGAGGTCACTTCGGTGTTGGGGTTTTGCTGTCGTTCTTCCCAGCGCCCAAAAAACTGGGTCGCCAAGTACAAACCGGCGCACCAGGCCACGATCATGAAGATTCGCCCCATGCCTTTGCCTGCCGGTTGTTGGCTCATAAATGGGCACTCCAGCCACCTTGCGGGGCAGCAAAGCGCCAGACGATAGGACGCTTTTCGCCATCGGCGCGTACGTGGCTGCCATTATCCACACCGACCCAGGCGCCTTTGGCGTCGATGATCAATGCTTCCGCATTGCCATAAGGGCTTTTGTATAAGCGCTCCTGGGTCAACGCGTCGTTGGCAAACGACCAGCAGCGCTCAACCTCACCGGTGTCCAAGGTGCGACGGCAAATGCGATAGGCCATGCGTTCAAGGGTGAATAACTTACCCTCAAACAGCGCTAAGTCAGAAAAGTCTTTGTGTTGGGCTTTGGCCTTGAGCTGAGGCGGTGGCTGTTCAAGCCCGCCTTCGCTCATTAATACGCAACCGCTTTTACAGTCCCACACACTTTGTTTTTTGCGGATGGTCAGCAGCCCTCGGCGCTCACGTTCGGCCGCCAGCCAGATTTGATTGCCTTGCGGGTTGACCACAATGCCTTCAAACAACGCATTAAAGTGCAACAACATGCCGCTGGCACGCGCTTGGCGCACCAGCGCCGGGTCTATTTTTAACCATGAAGGCGCGCCGATCGGCGGGATCAATAGCACTGCCGCGTGGGTTTCACTGACCACATACCGATTACCCGCGTCATCACAGGTAATACCTTCATAATCCAAATCGCCACCGCGCAGCGGGCTAATAGCTTTACCCATCATGCGCACGCCCCACGGCAATCCACTTTCGGGCACGCTCGGCACCTCGATAGTAACGGTCTCGGCCTGCCACTGCGCAGCGCGGGGATCCAGACGGTAAAGCTGATCATCGTCACGATCAGATACCGCCCACATCTCGCCTTGGCACATCGCCAACCCGGACAGGTTGCCGCCGCGCATACCCGTAACCGGATGCTCGGACTGCAACGCCAGCTCTGGCACTGAATCAGCCAGCACCGGGGCCGCACTGACACACAGCAACGCCAGTACGGCACTGCGCATCAGGCCAGCACCTGAGCCAAATCACCTTTGGACTCCAGCCAGGACTTACGATCACCAGCGCGTTTTTTCGCCAGCAGCATGTCCATCATTTCTGAGGTTGCAGCAAAGTCTTCCAGCGTGAGCTGCACCAGACGGCGGGTGTTCGGGTCCATGGTGGTTTCACGCAGTTGCGGCGGGTTCATTTCACCCAGCCCTTTGAATCGCGTGACCTGTGGCTTGCCGCGTTTTTTCTCGGCCACCAAACGATCCAGAATACCGTCGCGCTCAGCTTCGTCGAGGGCGTAGAAGATCTCTTTACCCAAGTCGATGCGGTACAGCGGCGGCATGGCGACGTACACGTGGCCTGCATCCACCAGAGGCCGGAAGTGCTGCACGAACAAGGCGCAGAGCAAGGTCGCAATGTGTAGACCGTCAGAGTCGGCGTCGGCAAGGATGCAGATTTTGCCGTAGCGCAACTGGCTCATGTCAGCGGCCCCCGGATCAACGCCGATGGCCACCGCAATGTTGTGGACTTCTTGGCTGGCCAGCACTTCGCTGCCATCGACTTCCCAGGTGTTAAGGATCTTGCCGCGCAACGGCAAGATGGCCTGGAACTCTTTGTCCCGCGCTTGCTTGGCTGAGCCGCCCGCGGAGTCACCCTCGACCAAAAACAGCTCAGAACGCATCGGGTCTTGCCCGGCGCAATCGGCCAACTTGCCAGGCAACGCCGGGCCTTGGGTGATGCGCTTGCGTTCGACCTTTTTGCTGGCTTTGAGACGACGACCGGCGTTGCTGATCGCCAGCTCAGCCAGTTGCATACCCAGCTCAGGATTAGCGTTGAGCCACAGGCTGAACGCATCTTTGACCACGCCCGAAACAAAGGCTGCCGCTTCTCGGGATGACAGACGCTCTTTGGTCTGCCCGGAGAATTGCGGCTCCTGCATTTTCATCGACAGCACGAAGGCGATGCGTTCCCACACGTCTTCTGGGGCCAGCTTCACACCACGCGGCAGCAAGCTGCGGAACTCACAGAACTCACGCATGGCATCGAGCAAGCCTTGGCGCAATCCGTTGACGTGGGTACCACCCTGCTGCGTAGGAATCAGGTTGACGTAGCTTTCAGTAATCGCCGTGCCACCTTCGGGCATCCATAACAGCGCCCACTCGACCGCTTCTTTGGTGCCCGTAAAGTTGCCACAAAACGGCGCATCCGGTAGCCGCTCAAAGTCGCTGACCGCGTCCACCAAGTAAGAGCGCAGGCCGTCTTCATAATGCCACTCGACTTTTTCGCCCGAGGCTTTGTCTTCAAAGCTGACCAGCAGGCCCGGACACAGCACAGCCTTGGCCTTGAGTACGTGTTTGAGGGCAAGGATGGAGAACTTGGGGGTGTCGAAATATTTAGGGTCCGGCGCGAAGTACACGCTGGTCCCGGTGTTGCGCTTGCCGACCGCCCCAACCACTTCGAGGTCGGTGGCTTTGAAGCCATCAGCGAAGGTCATTTGGTACTCGTTGCCGTCACGCTTAACCTTGACCCGCACTTGAGTCGACAAGGCGTTCACCACCGAAATCCCTACGCCGTGCAGGCCGCCGGAGAACTGGTAGTTTTTGTTCGAGAATTTGCCGCCCGCGTGGAGCTTGGTCAGGATCAGCTCGACACCTGACACACCTTCTTCCGGGTGAATGTCGACCGGCATACCACGCCCGTCATCGCTGACTTCAAGCGATTGGTCGGCGTGCAAGATAACGTGTACCGATTTGGCGTGACCGGCCAAGGCTTCGTCGACGCTGTTGTCGATGACTTCTTGAGCCAAGTGGTTGGGCCGACTGGTGTCGGTGTACATGCCGGGGCGTTTACGCACCGGGTCGAGGCCCGAGAGGACTTCGATGGCGTCTGCGTTATAAGAGCTAGCGCTGGGAGTGGCCATAGGGTCTCGTCGTTAGTCGTAAATGAAAAATAGGGTCCATTGAACAAGCGCCTTAGAGGGCTGCGAAGTCGATGATTTGAGTCGGGTGCAAAGCAATGCCAGCAAAGCTCAACAGTGATGGCAGTTGCTGGGCAAAACCTTGGTAGCTGTGGTCTCCGCCGCCTTGAATGCGCAACGCACAAGCTGCGTAGTACTTTTCGGCATGGCGGTAATCCAACGTTTCGTCGCCGGTTTGCAACCACACTTGATAGCGCTGCGGGTCTTGCGGCGCGGGCACTTCAAGTTCGCTTAAAGCCAGCACGTGATCGTGGGTCAGCTCCCACGTTTCACCGCTATACAGGTTGGTTTGCGTCCCCAGGTAACCGTCAAACATCCGATGCGGGCTGACGGCCGGGTTGACCAGCAAGGCTTTGAGCCCATGCTGTTCGGCCAGATACGTTGCATAGTAGCCGCCGAGCGAGCTGCCGACCAGCAATGGACTGCCTAGCTCGCTGATTGCGGCTTGCAATTGGGCAATCGCCTCGCGCGGATGATGATGCAAGGCCGGGACCCGCAGTTGATCGCTCAACCCCAAACGCTGCATCACAGACACTAGCTGGCACGCCTTTTTCGACTCGGGGGCGCTGTTGAAACCATGGATATATAAGATAGAACCCGACATGCATTTACCCCCGAGTACAGATTTAGCCGAACGCAGTATCAATAAAAGACGCGCAGTTTAGCCTGACTCAGGGGCGAGTTGCCGTTTCAAGATAAATCCAGACCCGGCCACTCAGTAATTGTTCGCGCTGTAATCGGGTTTAAATACGAAGTTATCCAGCCGGGAGATGCCGGTGTCCAGCGAGCCATCAGGCTCCAAACGAATCCAGCGATAACCCGGAGCTTCACCGCTGACATCAAAGTCTTTGCTGCCGGGGGTGAACTGAACACACGTTGAAGGCGTTGCCAGCAGTCGCACGCCGTTACGTCGTTGATCGAAGGGTTGGTGAATATGCCCCCAGAGGACGGCCCGCACCTGTGGAAAGCGGTCTAGCACAGCCCAAAACTCTTTGGCGTTGCGCAGACCGATCGGCTCAATCCACTCACTCCCCACCGCCACCGGATGGTGATGCAGGGTGATCAAGTGATGACGATCAGGCGCTTCGCTCAAGGCACGGACGAGCAACTGCAACTGCTCGTCGTCTAAGTAGCCGGGGGTCGCGTCGGGGACCTGCGAGTTGAGGACAATGACCCGCCAGTTACCAATGTCGAGCACCGGATCTAGCAAACAGCTCTGCACCGCGGCCTCACGCATGTGGGGCAAATAGTCATGATTGCCAGGTAACCAGCGCGCATTGGCGCACAGCGGCCCGGTCAGTTGTCGAAATCGCTGATACGCCGCCACGCTGCCGTCTTGAGTTATATCGCCAGTGGCCAGCAGAAGATCAACGCGGGGGTGTTCTGCGCGCGCCTTAGCGACCACGTTTTGCAGACTGTGTGAGGTGTTAAGCCCAAGCAGCGAACCGTCTGCATCGGCAAACAAATGGCTGTCGGTCAGTTGCACCAGCAGCACCGGGTCTTCGGTGGTCAGCGTGGAGACGTTGGGCAAGATGGCTCTCCCGAGCAGCGATAAAAATCAATCTCTAACGGACTTGAGCGTACTCATGCCCGCAGGCCAGGCAATGGCTCAACCATTCGCCCAAAAACACATTGAGTTGGGCTTTTTCGTCGGGCTGGTGCATCGCCACATTCGGGTAAGGATAGATGCTGCGAAAGCGCCGTGCATGTTCGGCGCCAATGACTTCGGCCATGCGTGCATCGTGGTACACCTGCACTTGCAGCTCCGGCACTGGCAACCACGGCAAGCTGTGTTCCTGACGCACGCGCAAGGTGCTGGTGTAAGGACAGTCGAGCATGACCTCAAGGGTCAGTACGCCGAGCATTTGGTCACCCTGGGTGACCGCAATTCGTCGCGCACTGGGTTGCTCGCGCATGTCGGGCAACAAGCGCATCAAGCGTGCGTAATTGGCCTCACAGGCAGCTTGCAGGCCAATCAAGTCAACTCGGTAGCGTTCACGGACCTCTTTTACAGCCATAACCCCCTCACTTCAGCGCGGTTAAGCGCCAACCACTGCAGGGCAATAATGCTCGCCGCGTTAGAAATACGTCCATCTCGTACCGCTTGAAGCGCATCTTCATACGCCCATTTAGTCACACGAATATCTTCAGCCTCTTCGTCCAGCCCATGCAAACCGCCTGCATGGGTGCTGTCACAACGCCCCAGAAAGACATGTACGAACTCTGTGCTGCCACCGGGTGACGGGAAATAGCGGGTAATGGGCCACAACGACGAAAACGTCAGCCCCGCCTCTTCTTCGCCTTCGCGGCGAGCAATCTCTTCGGGCTCAACTTCGCCTTCTTTGTCGATTAACCCGGCCACCAGCTCGATCAGCCATGGGTTTTCGGTTTTGCCCATCGCGCCGATCCGGAATTGCTCAATCAACACCACTTCATCGCGCTGCGGGTCATAGGGCAACACACACACCGCGTCATGGCGCACAAACACTTCACGACTGATCTCACGGCTCATGCCGCCGGCAAACAGTTCATGGCGCAGCGAAACCCGGTCCAGTTTGTAAAAACCCTGATAGCCGTTCTCGCGCTTGACGATCTCGACAGCGCTAGGCGTGGCCTTGGTGATATCAGTCATTAACAACCTCTTGCTGGCAGATTCACACCGTGGGTGGCCCCCTCGGCATCGCGCATCCTAACGCGCCTGTGGTTCTGGATGCAGCCCCTTTTAGAAGTAAGGGATAGACGAATTACCTGCAAACCAACTCTAATTGGCACCCTATAGCTTAGCGGCGAACTGACGCCCTTGTTGGCAGTCGAAGGACCCTACGCTCACCTTTCTTTCGTTGATGAAGGACGACCATGTCACTGTTAAAACTGGCTTCCCTGACTTGTATAGCCCTGGCGCTGGGTGCTTGCCAGAGCATGTCTGAACCTAAACCACTGGCATTCACCCCGGACGCTTCCGAGCAAGTCAAAGCGGGCTGCAATGGCGAAGACTGCCCATTGGTTAACATTGAAACCGTACACTTCGCTAGCGATCCGCAGCTAGACGCCTTGATCGAACAGCGCTTGCTGAAAATGACCGTCAACTCGCCCGACGACAAACTGGCGCCGACGCTGAGCGCTTATCGGGAACAGTTTTTGCGCGCCGCCGACGCCCGCAACAGCATGTACTTGCAAGCCAAAGTACGTGAGCAGCATGACGACTTAGTGATTATCGAGCTGATCAGCTACCTAGACACAGGCGGCGCGCATGGCATGCCGGGGCGTGGTTTTATCAACTGGTCGCGTAAAGACCACAAAGAGCTGACCTTGCAAGACATGCTTCTGCCTGGGCAAGAGAAAGCCTTTTGGGGCGCAGCTAAAGTGGCGCACAACAGCTGGTTGATTAATTCGCGCTTGGGCAACGACCCGCAATTCGTCAAAACCTGGCCATTCCAACAAACTCCGAACGTAGCGCTGCTCAAAGACGCAGTCGTGCTCAAGTACGACGTGTACAGCATTGCCCCCTACTCGGAAGGCAACGTTGAGTTAGTCATCCCGTATTCGCGCTTGAACGGGATAGTGAAGCCGGAGTGGATTCCGGGGCGCGGTTGATACTAATACCCGACAGCTGCGGACCTTAAAATCAAAAGATCGCAGCTGTCGGCAGCTCTTAGCAAAAAGTGCATTAAACCTGTTTACGCCCTAACACCCACATCAACAACCCCGCCAGCAGCAGCGCCGGCAAGCTTGCGCCAACATCCGGCAGCAGATTTGCCAGCAGGTGATACGTCACCACCCCGCCCAACCACGCCAGTAGCGTGGGCCAGCGCAGCACTCCCGGCGTTACGGCGGTGCTGCGTTTGCGCAGGATGAAGTGGTCCACCAGTACCACGCCGAACAACGGCGCAAACACGGATCCGATCAGCAACAAGAAGTTCTGGTACTGCGCCAGCGGTGCCAGCAAGGCAATCAGCGTGCAGATGACGCCTATCGCCAACGCCAAGTGCTCAACCTTAAAGCGCGTTAAGAACCCGCTGGATACCGCTGCCGAGTGAATGTCAGCGAAGGCGTTTTCAGATTCATCGAGCAAAATCAGCAACAACGGAATCCCTAACCCCGCACCCGCCAGCGCTAATAACAGCGCATTGACCTCGCCACTTGGCGCGAATGCCAAGGTGTAGGCCACGCCCAAGCTCATCAGCCAGAAGTTGCCGATCAAGAAGCCCAGCGCAGTCCCGCCAAACACGCTTTTGGCGCGTTTGCCAAAACGTGAGTAGTCCGCAATCAATGGCAACCATGACAGCGGCATAGCGATGGCTATGTCAAAACCCACCGCGAACGGCATCGAACCGTCGCCTTTCTGTGCCCATAACGCGGCTAAGTCAACTTTGGCGAAGAGGTTCCAAGTGAGCCATAGGCACGCGCCCAGCAACAACCAGATGCCCCACTTGCGTAGGATTTTGCGCACAAACGTCAGCGGCCCACTGACTGCGAGCAAGGTCGCCAAAGCACCGAAAAACAGGGTCCAAAGCACAGGATTGCTTAGCCAACTGCCTTCGCTGAACGCACGAGCCCCAAGTAGGCTGGCAGCATCGCGCATGACGATGATTTCGAACGAACCCCAGCCAATCAACTGCAATACGTTAAGCAGCGCCGGCAGCATGGCGCCACGGCTGCCCAAGCTCTGGCTTAAAGCGGCCATAGATGACAGGCCGGTGTCGCTGCCAATCACCCCGACCGATGCCAATAACGCCACGCCGACCAGCGTGCCGAGAAAAATCGCCAGCAATGAACCCGACAGGCCCAGACCCGGCGCCAGCAAGGCCCCGGTCTGCAACACCATCAGCCCGACGCCGAGGGAGAACCACAGGGAAAACAGATCGCGGGTGCCGAAGACGCGCTTGTCCAAAGGGACGGCGGTATCCGGCGAATAAGTGCTCGGTGTGTTCAAAACATCATTCTCGAAAAGGACCAAACCCGTTGTCACTGTCGAGGCTCGAGGCGGCGATGGGTTGCGCAGCGACCCTGTTGTTGAAGGTCCTGCGGCCCTTATCGCAGCCTCGTCCCTCGACAGCGACTACACATGTTTACATCACACCTTCTTGTACAACTGGCTGCCTTCCTGCTTAAAACGCTCAGCCTGTTCCGCCAAGCCTTTGGCCACGTCGACGTCTATTGCCTCGATGCGCTGATTGGCGGCGTAGATGCGGACTTCTTGAGTGATTTTCATCGAGCAGAATTTCGGCCCGCACATGGAGCAGAAATGCGCGACCTTGGCCGAGTCCTTGGGCAAGGTTTCGTCGTGGTAGGAGCGTGCGGTGTCCGGGTCCAGGCCAAGGTTGAACTGGTCTTCCCAGCGGAACTCGAAACGCGCCTTGCTCAAGGCGTTGTCGCGGATCTGCGCTCCGGGGTGGCCTTTGGCCAAGTCAGCAGCATGGGCGGCGATTTTGTAGGTGATGATTCCGGTTTTCACGTCATCTTTGTTCGGCAAGCCCAAGTGTTCTTTTGGGGTGACGTAACAGAGCATGGCGCAACCAAACCAGCCGATCATGGCCGCACCAATGCCCGAAGTGATGTGGTCGTAACCCGGTGCAATGTCGGTGGTCAGTGGGCCGAGGGTGTAGAACGGCGCCTCGTCGCAGCACTCCAGCTGCTTGTCCATGTTCTCTTTGATCAACTGCATCGGCACGTGGCCTGGGCCTTCGATCATGCACTGCACGTCATGCTTCCAGGCGATTTTGGTCAGCTCGCCGAGGGTTTCCAGTTCACCGAACTGCGCCGCGTCGTTGGCGTCCGCAATCGAGCCCGGGCGTAAGCCATCACCCAGCGAGAAGCTGACGTCGTAGGCTTTCATGATTTCGCAGATTTCGTCGAAATGGGTGTAGAGGAAGTTCTCTTTGGGGTGCGCCAAGCACCACTTAGCCATGATCGAGCCACCACGCGAAACAATGCCAGTCACACGTTTAGCGGTCAGCGGCACGTAGCGCAGCAATACCCCGGCGTGGATGGTGAAGTAGTCCACGCCCTGCTCTGCTTGCTCGATCAGGGTGTCGCGGAACAACTCCCAGGTCAGGTCTTCGGCCACCCCGTTGACCTTTTCCAATGCCTGATAAATCGGCACTGTGCCGATTGGCACCGGCGAGTTGCGGATGATCCACTCGCGGGTTTCGTGAATGTGCTTGCCGGTGGACAAGTCCATGACCGTGTCCGACCCCCAGCGAATGCCCCACGTCAGCTTGGCCACTTCTTCTTCAATGGAGGAGCCCAGCGCACTGTTGCCGATGTTGCCGTTGATCTTCACCAAGAAGTTACGGCCAATGATCATCGGCTCCAATTCAACGTGGTTAATGTTGGCTGGGATGATGGCGCGACCACGGGCGATTTCGTCGCGAACAAACTCGGGGGTGATTTCTTTCGGGATGTTAGCGCCGAAGCTGTGACCGGCATGTTGCTGCTCCAGCAAGCCCGCAGCCCGCGCCTCTTGCAGCTTCATGTTTTCGCGGATGGCGACGTATTCCATCTCGGCGGTGATGATGCCCTGACGCGCATAGTGCATCTGGCTCACGTTGACACCCGCCTTAGCCCGGCGTGGGTTTTTCACGTGGGCGAAGCGCAGCTTGGTCAGTTCGGCATCTTCAAGACGCATTTGCCCAAAATTCGAACTCAAGCCCGGCAGGCGTTCGGTGTCACCCCGGTCATTGATCCAGGCTGAACGCACGTCGCCCAGCCCTTGGCGCACGTCAATCTGCACAGAAGGGTCGGTGTAGGGCCCGGAGGTATCGTAGATCAATACCGGCGCGTTGACCTCACCGCCAAAATCAGTGGGCGTGACATCCAGGCTGACTTCACGCATCGGCACCAGAATGTCCGGGCGCGAACCCTGTACATAGACTTTTTGCGAGCGGGTAAACGGCTTGACCGACTGCTCATCGACCTTGGCCGAATCACTGAGATTGATCGCGTTTTTTAGTGTTGTATTCATCACGGCTCTCCAGACTGCATCCAGGTGGATTGTCGGAGGGAGAACCTGAAAAAAGCACGGACGCACCCAAGGACTGGATGCAGAGTGACGACCTCGAAAGATTGATCATTTTTTGAGCAATCAATCCCGGACAGCACTCAAGAGGACTCGCCGGGAGACGAGAAATCTTGTTCCCTACGCAGGCGCTAACCTGATCAGGTTCAACGGGATCCGAAATTATTCGATCTCAGCCTCATATCAAGGCACCCCGACAAGAACACGGCCAATATAAAGAACTGCGTGGTAGAACGCCAATACTGAAATAAACCGCGCTACGAAATAGGCAACATCAGCATTGTTGCAAGGTGTCACGGCTACTACACTCGCTACGTCTTGCAATGACGAGTGCCAGCACACGGCCTCGGTAATCCATTACGCACTATTGAACTAGGGATCGCTCATGCTGCGCAAACTCTCGCTGGCCATCGCCGTTTCATGGGCGACCAACGCTATGGCGTTGGATACACCCGCTCCGTTATCCAGCCAAAACGGTTTGGTCAGTGTTTACCAAGAAGCCGTCGACAATAACGCCGACCTTGCGGCAGCGCGTGCCAGTTACTCGGCCCAAAAGGAAGTGGTGCCCCAAGCGCGTGCTGGTTTGCTGCCCAACCTGTCAGGCGGCGCTGAGTCTAGCAATGTGCGCACCTCCATCGACAGACCGTCGTTAACCACGACCCGCAGTGCGGTGGTGTATCAGGCCACACTGGCCCAGCCGCTGTTCCGAATTGATCGCTGGTTCCAGCTCAAAGCGGCCGAGTCGATTAATGAGCAGGCCGCGTTACAACTGTCAGCGACAGAGCAAAATCTGATTCTGCAAAGCGCCAATGCCTATTTCTCAGTGCTACGCGCCCAAGACACCTTAGCGGCTACCAAAGCCGAAGAAGCGGCTTTCAAGCGCCAGCTAGACCAATCGCGTGAGCGTTTTGACGTGGGCCTGTCGGATAAAACCGATGTGCTGCAATCTCAAGCCAGCTTTGACACTGCGCGGGCAAACCGGATGCTTGCCCAGCGTCAGGTCGAAGACGCGTTTGAAGCTTTAGTCACGCTGACCAACCGCCAGTACATCGCCATTGAAGGCATGCGCCATAGCTTGCCGATTTTGCCGCCCATGCCTAACGACGCCAAAGCGTGGGTCGACACCGCTGCGCAGCAGAACCTCAACTTGTTGGCCAGTAACTTTGCGGTAGACGCCGCTCAAGAAACCCTCAAACAGCGCAAAGCGGGTCACGCCCCTACTGTGGACGCCGTGGCGCAATACAAAACGGGTGACAACGACGCCTTTGGTCTGACCAACCCAAATGCCTTGAACCAGCGCTATGGTGGCCCGGTTAACCAGACCAGCATCGGCGTTCAATTAAACATCCCGATCTACAGCGGCGGCCTGACCAGCTCACAGGTGCGTGAGTCGTACTCACGGCTGGATCAGACCGAGCAACAACGCGAGCAACTACGCCGCCAAGTGGTAGAAAACACGCGCAATCTGCACCGGGCGGTGAACACTGACGTTGAGCAAGTGAAAGCGCGTAAACAGTCGATCATCTCGAATCAGAGCGCCTTGGAAGCCACGGAAATCGGTTATCAGGTGGGCACACGGAACATCGTGGACGTACTCGACGCCCAGCGTCAGTTGTACAACTCGGTGCGCGACTACAACAACAGCCGCTACGACTACATCCTCGACAACCTGCGCCTTAAACAGGCCGCGGGCACGTTGAGCCCTGGTGATCTGGATGCGCTGTCACGCTATTTGAAAGCCGATTACAACCCGGACAAAGACTTCCTGCCGCCCGACTTGGCCAAGGAAGCCGCCGCCAATATCCGCAACGCAGGCAGCTAAATGTTGGGCGTGTGCAATCTTGTAGGAGCTGACGAGGCACGAAGGCTGCGATTGGACGCCTAGCCCGAAAGCAGATCAAAAGATCGCAGCCTGCGGCATCTCTCCTACAAGAGCCGTCCCAAGCCGTCTAACAGGCGCTGCAAAGCGCCTTGGTTGGCGAGCATTACGTTCAAACCGGCTTGGGCCATGCGCTGCGCATCTTGGGGCAGTTCTATTAAACGACGTACCGCCTGCGCCAAGCTTTGCGCGTCATCCACTTCGGCCAACGCCCCGGCGTCCCGCAACATCGCTGCGATCTCTAGAAAGTTGAACAGATGCGGCCCGCTCAGCACCGGTTTAGACAGCGCCGCAGGTTCCAACAGGTTATGCCCGCCATTCGCCACTAAGCTGCCGCCGACAAACGCGCTGTCGGCCAAGGCATACAAGAACAACAGTTCACCCATGGTGTCACCCAACAGCACCTGCGTCTGGGCGTTGACCGGGGTGGCGGTTGAGCGTCGCAGCGTCTCAAACCCTTGGCTCTGGCACAGTTCAAACACCGAATTGAAACGCTCGGGATGGCGTGGCACCAGTATCAACAAGGCGTTCGGGTAACTGGCGAGCAGTTGCCGATGAGCCGCGAGTACCACCGCGTCCTCGCCCTCGTGGGTGCTGGCGGCAATCCACACCGGGCGCTCCAGCGTCTGCCATTGCGCTCGTAGTTCGCGGGCGTTGATCAGTAACTGTGGGTCAATGGTCAGGTCAAATTTGATCGAACCGGTCACTTCCACGCAGTCAGGCCGGGCGCCGAGCTGACGAAAGCGTTCAGCTTCGGTTTCGGTCTGCGCCGCGATCAAGCTCATTTCTTCAAGCATCGGCCGGGTGAGTTTGGCGAAGCGCGCATAGCCTTTGGCCGAACGGGCTGACAGTCGCGCATTGGCCAGCGCCACGGGGATGCCACGTTTAGCGCACTGGTGGCTCTGGTTCGGCCACAGCTCGGTTTCCATGATCACCGCCAGCTTAGGTCGCACTCGACTCAAAAAACGTGCGGCGGCCCACGGCAAGTCATAAGGCAAATAACAGTGCTGAATACGCGGTTCTTCGGCGAACAGGGCGCGAATTCGATCCGATCCGGTCGGCGTCATGCACGTCACGGTAATGGGTAACTGCGGATAACGTTTGAGCAATGCCCGAATCATCGGCGCGGCCGCGATACTTTCCCCGACAGACACGGCATGCACCCAAATCCCGCCGGGCTGCATCACTGGCAAGTTCAGCGCAAAGCGCTCGCCAATTCGCTTGGCATAAGCCGGTGCTTTGCGTGCGCGCAGCCACAAACGAATCGCCACCAGCGGCAGCCCCAGATGAAACAGCAAGGTGTAGAGAGTTCTATTCATGGGCCGGGAGTTTACTTGAAAACGGAATCAACGATGATGGCACCGCATAGTGCCACTCCCAAGCATCAGCTAAACATGCCTACACACTTTTACAACCACCAGAAGGCCGTACTGGTAAATTGCTCAGCCTCACATTTAGGAGTGCTCCCATGACCGCCTATTACTACTTGGCTATCGCCATTTGCGCCGAAGTCATTGCCACCGTTTCGATGAAAGCGGTCAAAGGTTTCAGCACGCCATTGCCACTCATTTTGGTAATCGCAGGCTACGCCACGGCGTTCTGGATGCTGACGCTGGTGGTGCGCACCATTCCCGTGGGTATCGCTTATGCCGTGTGGGCAGGCATGGGCATTGTGCTGGTGAGTATTGCCGCACTCTTTATATACGGGCAAAAACTCGACGTGCCCGCCATGCTCGGTATGGGCCTGATTGTGCTGGGCGTGGTGGTGATTCAGCTGTTTTCCAAAACAGCGGGGCACTAGAAGCCGCTGCACGCTACAAGTTTTAAGCGGCAAGCTTCTTTATACTGCGTCTTTGTCTTTAAACGCTGAGGTCGCCCATGGCATCTGTTATTTCCACCGACGTGCTGATTGTCGGCGCTGGTGTTGCTGGCCTCTGGCTCAATGCCCGTTTGCGCCGTCAGGGGTTTTCTACCGTGTTGGTTGAAAGCCAGTCGTTGGGTGGTGCGCAGACCCTGAAGTCTCAGGGCATTATTCATGGCGGCGCTAAATACGCGCTGCACGGTGCGCTGAGCGGCGCCTCCGAAGCCATTGCCGATATGCCGCGTCGTTGGCGCGAAGCCCTTGACGGTGACGGAGAGCTGGACTTAAGCGGCGTGCGGATACTCTCCAAGGCGCACTATCTGTGGTCCCCTGGTACGCTGGCGGGTAATCTAACCAGTTTTTTTGCCAGTAAGGCCGTGCGCGGTCGGGTCGATCAGGTTAAGGGCGATCAATTGCCCCCGGCCCTGCAAAACCCACGCTTCAAGGGCAAAGTCTATCGTTTGGCCGAGCTGGTGGTGGATGTCCCTAGCTTGATCGAACGCTTGGCGGAACTTGCCGGTGACAGCCTGTTGGCCGGTCAAACGATTGAGCCGCTGTTTGAGCAAGGCGCGTTGATCGGCCTGCGGGTCGATGGCCAAGAGATTCTCGCGCAACGTATCGTGCTCAGCGCCGGCCAAGGCAACGCCGACTTACTGGCCAGCGCTAAGATCAAATCTCCCGCTCAACAGCTGCGCCCGCTGCACATGGTGCTGGTGAAAGGCCCGAGCCTTAAACCGCTGTATGCGCACTGCTTGGGCGGTGGCCCCAAGCCACGTATTACCGTTACCACACACCCGGCCGCGAATGGCGAATGGGTCTGGTATTTGGGCGGCGATATTGCCGAAGCTGACGGCGTGGCTCGCACGCCTGACGAACAGATCGCCGTGGCTAAAAAAGAGCTTAGCCATTTGTTGCCGTGGGTTGATCTGAGCCAAGCGCAATGGGCCACATTGCGGGTCGATCGTGCTGAGCCTGCGCAGTCCGGGCTGGTGCGACCGGATAACGCTTTCCTCGCCAATCAGGGCCGGTTGTTGGTGGGTTGGCCGACAAAACTGGCGCTGGCGCCGGACTTCTCCGACCGTGTAATCAGTGCACTTAAACACGACGCGATTCAACCGAGCGCCCTGCCCGCACTGCCAAACTTCCCTCGCCCGCCTTTGGGCAAAACTGCCTGGGAGCAATTGTTGCCATGAGCCAAGCGACCCTGCATGACTTCCTTCGCCCGTTGGGCAGCACGGGCCTGCTGGTGTCGCCACTGGGCCTTGGCACTGTAAAGCTAGGCCGCGACCAAGGGGTGAAGTACCCCAGCGGCTTTCAGATCCCGGATGACGATGACGCCAAGCGGCTACTCAAGCTGAGCCACGACTTAGGCATCAACCTAATTGATACCGCGCCCGCTTATGGTCGCAGTGAAGAACGCCTGGGCCCTCTATTGCGCGGCCAACGACATGACTGGGTGATTGTCAGCAAGGTGGGTGAAGAGTTCGATAACGGTGTGTCACGCCACGACTTCAGCGCAGAACACACACGCCGCTCGGTGGAACGTAGCCTGCAACGCTTAGAAACAGACTTTATAGACCTCGTGCTGGTGCACTCTGATGGCAATGATATGGCCATTCTCAACCAGAGCGAGGTGTACGCGACCTTGGCCGAGCTAAAGCGCGAGGGCAAGATTCGCGGTTTTGGGCTCTCGGGCAAAACCGTCGAGGGAGGCCTCAAAGCCTTGGAAAACGGCGACTGCGCCATGGTCACTTACAACCTTAATGAGCAGACCGAAAAGCCGGTGATCGACTATGCCCATGCCCACGGCAAGGCGATCTTAGTGAAAAAAGCTTTGGCCAGTGGCCATGTGTGTTTAAAACCCGGTGTTGACCCCGTGCGCGCCAGCTTCGAACTGGTGTTTGGCCATCATGGGGTGGCGAGTGCTATTGTCGGCACTATCAATCCGCTGCACTTGGCCCATAACGTGGCAATGGTTACGCAGGTTCTGCGTAGCGCCTAAGCCGCCGATACGGCCGACCCCGACGCAAGAAGGAGCCGACATGCCGCGAATGCTAATCCGCAAGAATCCCAGTAATTTCAAAACACTGCCGTTGTTTGTCGAGGCTACGGCTGAAAGCTTGAGCTATCAAAGTGTCGGCATGCCGCTCAACTTCTCGCAAACCCTGAGCAAGCGCCGGCTGGTGAGCGTGGATGACACCCAGCGTTTCGCGCTGGAGCTCGCCAACCTTGGGGTGTCAGTGCGTCTGACGCTCAGCTGGCAAGGCCGTGATTATTGGGTACTGGTGCGCCAACGGCGTCAGGATCGGGGTGACGTGGTCCTTAAATTGATCTCGGGCTGCGTG
>NZ_LLWH01000230.1 GCF_001411475.1 Pseudomonas endophytica
TTTTTCGGGGCTGGCGCACACACGTACGATGCGTCCGTCTTGGGCTTGAAGAAACTCACCATCGCGCAACGGGGGTTGGCCGCGCTCAAGAAACAGACCCACGTCTTCGCCTTCACGGCTAAAGCAACGCAGACGACTTTTGCTGCGGGCCTCAAAATTCAGGTGTAGCTCGGCGCTCCACACGGGGTGGGTGTCGACTTTGCGATGAATGACCAGCATCGGGAGGCTTCCTGCAATGAACAATGAGACAGGCACAGCAAGGTGCTTGCCAACCTAGGGCAGGCGGCAAACGTTAGGCCCAATCACGGTGCAGAAAGATGAAGATGTTCTAAATAAGTGCGAAGCAGCGATGCGTTCGCACCAATTAAGTGCGGGCGGGGTTATTCCGTGCTGCCCAAGCCCTGCCAATGCTTGAGGCCGATGAAGATAAAGCGCAACTGCTGGCTGATTTTGGCTTGCGGTTGCAAGTAATCAGGCAGCGCCTCGGCTGGTGGGTCGATGATATCCGGCAGGGCGGCGAACACGCTTTTGACCACCAGGTCAGCAATGACGGTCAGCGCGGCATGGTTCAAATGCCGGAGCTTGGGTTTGGAGCCCAAGTCGGTTGCCAAGTCCGAGGTAATGTCTTCGCGTAACGCGCCAATGGCTTGGCGAACAGGCTGTGAGCCGCCGTACTGTTCGCGGGCCAGAAACAAAAACTGTGAGCGATTGGCTTCTACCACGTCGAGAAAGATACGCACCGACGCGTTGATCACGCCGCCCACAAACAGCTCGTTATGACGCACCAAGCGAATGGTTTCGCGAAAGGTCTGACCCACCTCACTGACCAGCGCCAAGCCGAGTTGGTCCATATCACTGAAGTGGCGATAAAAGCCGGTGGGCACGATGCCTGCGGTTTTAGCGACTTCTCGCAGGCTCAAGCTGCCAAAGCCGCGACCTGATTCCATCAAGTGGCGGGCAGCATCCATCAGCGCTAGGCGAGTTTGTTGTTTCTGTTCGGCGCGAGGCAGCATTGGGGCGGATGTTCCAAAAAGTACAGCGGGGCACTCTAGCAAATCGGCTTTGATGGCGTCGAACAGTGTAAACGGACAATCCTGTGCAGCCGCAGGCGGGCGGCAGCGACTACACGCAGTGCATCAGCTCGCACGTTGATTGCGCTCGGCCAGACGATCTGCACCGCCTTCGGCCACAAAGGTACTGCTCTTAGTGCGTTCGTAGCCGTCTTCGGCCACGCGATTTTGCTGATTGAGGGTACGTTGTGCGCCGTCTTCGGCAACAGGGTCAAGCGGCTGGCTCAAGGTGCTGGTCGCGGGTTGGCGCATTGGCGTTGGCTCTTCAGCCGCGGGCATGGCGAAGGCGTTGAACGCCAGCAGTGAAAGGGAAAGGCTAAATAGGGCAGGGCGTTTCATGGGGTGTGCTCCGTAGCAGTGCAACTCAGTAGTGATGGAGGCAATGCTACGCTTGGATAGCTGATTTCAAAGTTCATACGGCCAATGGTGATAATCGACGTCATTGATATATCAGTGGCAAAGGCTCTAGCCTATGGCTTGTAGGGCACTGATAGGTACGCTAAACACGAGCATGCAGCCGCCGTTGTAGAGGCGCCGGGGCTTTTTGCTACGAAAATCATTGTGTTTTTAAACCTTGGGCCGCCTTTGTCAGTCCTACCTACATCGTCACCAGGACGTTCAGTCTTTATTTAAGGAGCCACACCATGACGCGCACCCGTAAAACCTTTGCTTGGATAGGCGGTATTTTTGTCCTGCTGGTGGTCGTGTTGGTGGTGATCATTTCGACCTTCGACTGGAACCGTCTCAAGCCCACCATCAACAGCAAAGTGTCCGAGGCGCTGCATCGTCCGTTTGCGATCAACGGTAATTTGGCTGTGCATTGGCTGCGTGAAGAAGATGAAGGCGGCTGGCGCGCATGGGTGCCGTGGCCGCACGTGATTGCTGAAGACTTAACCTTGGGCAACCCCGACTGGCTTAAAGCGCCTGAAATGGCCAGCCTCAAACAGGTGCAATTGCGGCTCTCACCGCTGGCGCTGCTGAGCCAGACCGTGGCCATCCCGCGTATTGACCTGACCGAACCCAAAGCCAATCTTGAGCGTTTGGCCGATGGCCGGGCCAACTGGACGTTCACCTTTGACGCCGCTGACCCTGACGCCGAGCCTTCTAACTGGAAGGTCGATATTGGCGCGATTGGTTTCGATAAGGGCCAAGTGAAACTGAATGACCAAACCCTGAAAACCCGTCTCGATGTGCTGATTGATTCACTGGGCAAACCGATTCCATTTAGCGCTATCGTCGGCGAAAAAGAGGCGAAAAAGGCACAAGATAAGGGCACAGTGCCGCAAGACTATGCCTTCGCCCTGAAGGTCAATGGCGAATACCACGGCCAGAAACTGCACGGCACCGGCAAAATTGGCGGCCTGTTGGCACTGCGTGACCCGAGCCAGCCGTTTCCGCTGCAAGCACAAGTGAGCATTGCCGATACCAAGGTGGCGCTGGCCGGAACCCTGACCGACCCGTTGGACTTGGGGGCGCTGGATCTACGCTTGAAGCTGTCCGGCAGCAGTTTGAGTAATTTGTACCCGCTCACCGGTGTGACCTTGCCCGACTCGCCGCCTTATTCAACCGACGGCCATCTGAGCGCCAAGCTGCGTGAGGCCAACGGCGCAACGTTCACCTACGAAGACTTCAACGGCAAGATTGGCAAAAGCGACATTCACGGCAGCATGAGCTTTGTGGCGAGCAAGCCGCGGCCCAAACTGACCGGCAAGCTGGTGTCCAACCAACTGCTGATGGTTGATCTAGCGCCGTTAATTGGAGCGGACTCCACTGCCGAACAAAAGGCGCGTGGCAGCCAGAGCAAACAGCCGACAGACAAAGTGCTGCCGGTTGAGGAGTTCCGCACCGAACGCTGGCGCGACATGGACGCCGATGTCGAGTTCACGGGCAAGCGGATTGTCCAGAGTGCCGAGTTGCCTTTCACCGACCTCTACACCCATGTGGTGCTCAAGGACGGCGTACTGAACCTTGAGCCGCTGCGATTTGGGGTGGCCGGGGGCAAGCTGGATGCGCAAATCAACCTCAATGGCCGTGACACACCGATGCAGGGGCGGGCAAAACTGACGGCGCGTAACTTCAAACTCAAGCAGCTGTTCCCGACCTTTGAGCCGATGAAAACCAGTTTTGGTGAACTCAATGGCGATGCTTCGATTGCGGGCACCGGTAATTCGGTAGCCCAACTGTTGGGGACGTCTAACGGCAACTTGAAGATGATCATCAATGACGGTGCAATCAGCCGCAGCCTGATGGAAATTGCCGGGTTGAACGTGGGTAACTATGTGGTCGGCAAAATTTTTGGCGACCAAGAGGTGAAGATCAACTGTGCGGCGGCTGATTTCGGGATTAAAAATGGCTTGGCCAGCACCCGGTTGTTTGTGTTCGACACCCAGAACGCAATCATCTACATCGACGGCTCGGCCAATCTCGCCACTGAGAGGCTGGACCTAAAAATCACCCCAGAGTCCAAAGGCTTTCGTGTGTTCTCGTTGCGGTCGCCGTTGTATGTGCGTGGCACCTTTGCCCACCCTGATGCGGGTGTAGAGGCGGTGCCGTTGTTATTACGGGGTGCAGGCATGGTGGCGTTGGGCGTGATTGCAGGCCCGGCGGCCGGTTTGCTGGCACTGATTGCGCCAAGCGGTGATGTGCCGAATCAATGCGCACCGTTGCTGCAACAAATGCAGCAAGGCAAAGTCCCAAAAACCGTGAAATAAACCGCTTTACCTGCGCTTGTAGGAGCGAGCTGGCTCGCGATCTTTTGATCTTTAACAGATCGCAGCCTTCGTTCCTCGGCAGCTCCTACAGGGCTTATGGCGGCACGCGGCAAGGTCTTTTTAACAGATCGCAGCCGAAGGCAGTTGCATCGCTAGGTTGGGTTTCCCTGTGATTATCCAAATTTGTAACAAAATCTTATAGCCGCATTTGCTGTTGTACGATAACGTACCTGTGCACTAACGAAATTATAAATCCAATAAAAGCTTAGAGAGATCGACCTGTGATCATTTGCAGTATCGAAGTCATCCGTATCAGCGTTCCGTTTTCTGCGGGTGCTGAAACACGGAAAAATCTTGGGCTGGCCAAGGATGACGATGCGTTCAACGCCGCTTCGCCAACCCATAAGCGCATGGAAAGCTTGATGCTTAAAGTCACCACCGACACCGGACATGTCGGTTGGGGTGAGTCATTTGGCCATGGCTCGAACCCGGTGACGCTCAAAGCGTTGTCCGATGTCGTGGGGCCGATGTTTATCGGCACACGGGTAGGCGATCGCGAACAGACGCTTGAGCGCGTACGCCGCGCAATCCATGGCTTTGGTTCTACCGGGCCAATGATCTATGCGCTATCGGGTGTCGAGATTGCCCTCTGGGATTTAGCCGCCCAGGCCGCCGATGTGCCTTTGTACGAACTGCTCGGCGGTACGGCCCGCACGCTGGAGCTGTACGCCAGCCTCGTGAGTTATGGCAACGACCCCGAAGAGGTTCATCGTCAAGTCAGCCGCGCCCGCGCCTTGGGCTTTCGCAAAGTAAAACTTCATGAAACGGCGGTGGACGCCATCGCCGCTGCTCGCGCCGCACTGCCGGTGTCTGCGGGCGAGCTCATGGTGGACGTGAACTGCCCTTGGTCGGTGGCCGAAGCGCAGGACGTGGCGCGACGTTTGAGCAACCTTGAGCTGACGTGGCTAGAAGAGCCGGTATGGCCACCCGACGATGTGGCGGGCTTGGCACGGGTCCGCCGCGAAGGTGTTCCGCTCTCTGCCGGTGAGAACGCGGCCGGGGTGCAGGGCATCAAGTCACTGCTAGAAAACCAAGCCGTGGACGTGATCCAGCCCAGTGTCGCCAAAGTCGGCGGTATCAGCGCCATGCTGCAGGTGTTTGACCTCGCCAAGCAGCATGGGGTGAAGGTCGTCCCGCATTGTTTCTACTTTGGCCCGGGTCTGTTGGCGGTTGCGCACTTGTGCACCTTGCTCCCAGCCGATGTGGCGGTAGAGGTCCCGTTTATTGAGTTTGAGCGCCTGCTGTATCCCGCATTGGCCTTCAAACCAACGATGCAATTGCCGACGGTCACCGGTTTGGGTTTCGCGCCCGATCTGCAAGTGATTGAAGACTACTGCGTCGAGCGAGTCTTGATAGCCCAGAACTGATGACGCGACTCACTCTATAAGAAAGGCCCTATAAAAATGAAAGGCAACTATCGCTGGTACATCGCAGGCTTATTGTTCTTTGCCGGGATGCTCAACTACCTTGATCGCGCCGCGCTCTCGGTCGTGGCACCGCTACTCAAAACTGAACTGCACATTGATGATGCGCAAATGGGCTTCATGTTCAGTGCGTTCTTCATTGGCTACTGCGCCCTGTGTTTCATTGGTGGCTGGGCGGCCGATAAATACGGCCCGAAAAAAGTTTTCGCGTGGGCGGCGGGTTCATGGTCGATTTTCTGTGGCCTGACCGCTGTGATCACCAGTTACATGCAACTGTTGGTGTTCCGCGTGCTGTTTGGCATGGGCGAAGGGCCGATGGGCACCACCACTAACAAATCCATCACCAACTGGTTCCCTCGCGAAGAGGCCGGTCGCGCTTTGGGCCTGACCAACTGCGGGCAACCCCTCGGCGCGGCGCTGGCGGGGCCGGTGGTGGGCTTGGTGGCGTTCAATTACGGCTGGCGTGTGTCATTTGTGGTGATCGCCATACTGGGGGCGGTGTGGTTGGCCGCTTGGCTGTTGATCTTCAAAGACACGCCTGACGAACATCCAAAAGTGTCGCCGCAAGAGCGCGAGATGATCCGTGCGAGCCGTGAAGAAGTCTTGGTTGAGCGCGTCGAAGACGGCAACAGCCTGACCAGCTATATCTTTAGCGCGCCGGTACTGGCGGTGGCCACCGCGTTCTTCTGTTTTAACTACGTGCTCTACTTTTTCCTGACATGGCTGCCGAGCTACCTCATGGACTATCAGCACCTCGACATTAAAAGCATGAGCATCATCGGTGTTATTCCATGGCTGGGGGCCGCGCTGGGCTTCTTGGGTGGCGGCTTGCTGACCGACCTGCTGGTGAAAAAATTAGGCGATGTGATCCGCGCCCGCAAAATTATGCTCACCATCGGTTTGGGCGTTGCCGCCGCGTGCGTACTGATCACCACCCAAGTGTCATCAATGGGTATGGCGGTTGCTTGCATCACGCTGGCCAGCGTATTCCTGTTCGTGACCCCGCAGATCTGCTGGTCGCTGATTCAGGACATCGTTCCGAAAAACCGCGTCGGCGGCACCGGTGGCTTCGTGCATTTGTTGGCCAACCTGGCAGGCATCATCGCACCGTCGCTGACCGGCCTAGTCGTGCAATACGGCGGCGGTTACAACGTGGCGTTTGTGATTTCGGCAGCTGTGTGCGGGTTGGGCATGCTGGTGGTGGTGTTGATGGTCAAAGGGCAGCGTAAGGCGCATGACGTAAATGGCGCGACTGCAGGTGTTCGTTAACCCCTAATTGCCTTGGCAGGCGGGCCTCAGCGCCCGATGTAAAGCCAGTACGCGTTTCGCCGCAACACCTTAACGTTGCGGCAACCCACTGGCTAACACAGCTCGGGCGCTCCCCTCACGCTCTAGAAGAGGTTTACAGAGGGAAAAGGGCTTTGATCGCGATAGAGCTTTACAGGTCTTGCAGAATATCCGCCATGTCGTCGGCGTGTTCTTCCTCTTGCGCCAAGATATCTTCGAAGATCCGACGTGTAGTCGGGTCTTTGTCTCCGATGTACTGGATGATCTCGCGATAGCTGTCTACCGCGATCCGCTCGGCCACCAAATCTTCGTAGACCATTTCTTTCAGGGTTTTGCCCGCGACGTACTGTGCATGAGCGTTTTTCGACAACAGGTCGGGGTTGAACTCAGGTTCGCCACCCAATTGCACAATGCGCTCTGCCAGTTTGTCGGCATGTTCCATTTCTTGGGTGGCGTGCTCCAGAAACTCATCGGCAGCGACGCTGGCTTTGAGCCCATTGGCCATGAAGTAATGGCGCTTGTAGCGCAAAACGCAGACCAGCTCAGTGGCCAATGATTCGTTGAGCAACCGCAGGATTTCTTCGCGGTCGGCGCTGTAGCCTTCGGTGACGGCGCCGTCTTCGACATTTTTACGAGCGCGCTCGCGCAGGGTGTTGATATCGCTTAGATGGTTCTCGGTCATTTCTTTCTCCTCACTAATCCGGTGTCCGCTTCGCTCTATCGGCGAGGTCGGTTCGTTAGTTGTGAGTTCAGCGCGCCGAGAAAGTTTTATCTATTTTCAGCGGGCTTGGATTTTCGCAGTGGCGTGGTCCAGCGTTCAGACAAGATCACCCCCGCCAACGTCATCGTGCCGCCAATCAGGTGGTAGGTGTGCAGGTGCTCTTTGAGGGTGACAGCCGCAATCAGCGCAGTGATCACTGGCAGCAAATTAAAGAACAATGACGTGCGGCTTGGGCCGAGCACCGCCACGGCTTTCATCCACACCAGCGGCGCAATCATCGAGGCCAGTACGCAGGCGTATAGCACCAAGCCGATGTTGTGCACGCTTAGCCCGACTTTGGGCGACAGCACGTACAGCGGAAACAACACCACAATGGCCACCAGTACTTGCAGGTAGAGCATCTGCGACGGAGGCAGAGGTAATTGCCATTTCTTCAGCAATGTGCTGTACAACGCATAGGCGAGGGTGGCGACCAGCATCATCGTGTCGCCCAGGTTCAGGCCGTGGGTAAGCAGGCCGCTCAAGCTGCCGCTCGACACCACCACCAGCACCCCGATAAACGACAGAATCGCGCCAAACAGTGCCCCACTGGTCAGGCGTTGCCCCAAGCTGATGATCGACATGCTCAGCACCATCATCGGCATCAGCGACAAAATAATGCCCATGTTGGTGGCCGAG
Organism: Pseudomonas endophytica; assembly: GCF_001411475.1. Lineage (GTDB taxonomy): Bacteria > Pseudomonadota > Gammaproteobacteria > Pseudomonadales > Pseudomonadaceae > Aquipseudomonas > Aquipseudomonas endophytica. The sequence goes on from NZ_LLWH01000230.1 coordinate 7,952, forward strand.
GTGAGCGTTGCCGCGAAATACATCAGGCTTTGGAAAAAAGCCATGCCAAGCACGCCTAGAATAAAAATTTTGCCCACGTGGGGGCGGATCACAGACCAATTGGCGATCACGGGTTTAAACATAAACGGGGTAAATAGCAGGCCCGCCAATAGCCAGCGATAAAAGCCAATCTCAGTCGGAAAGATCACCCCAACGGCCATTTTGTTGACGACGGTGTTACCAGCCCAGATTAAAACGGCCAGCAGGGGAAAAGCGTATTGCATCAGAGGCGACCATACGATTTATGAGCGCGGATTATCTGCCTATCTGGCTTCAACCTATATAGGCGATCTAGGTTATTAGTCTGTGCCCACCCGCGGTGCTGTAACAGAGTTTGTCTACACTATGAAAACGTCGCTGCCACTCGTTGCGACCATAAGGAGAAAACTCCATGAAAATGCTGCGTGTACCTCTGCTTCTAATGGGTTTACTACTGTGCTCACACAGTTTTGCCGACACGGCTCAACAAAACAAAATGACCCGTTGTAACGCTGACGCCAGCGCTAAAGCCCTTAAAGGCGATGCGCGTAAAGCGTTCATGAGTAGTTGCCTCAAAGCCACGCCCGCAGCGGCCATGACGCCTCAAGAGCGGATGAAAAGCTGTAACGCTACCGCGACGACTCAAGCGTTGAAGGGCGATGCCCGCAAAGCCTTTATGAGTGAGTGCCTGAAGAAGTAAACCAACCTGTAGGCGCTGCCAAAGGCTGCGATTTTTTAACGATCATAAGATCGCAGCCTTCGGTAGCTCCTACAGCGTGACATGTCATCCGTCAGTCACATTTTGTAGTGATCCAAGCCGAAGGCTGGCAGACTGCCCATCCTTTGCGCTGCTTGTTTTGAGGCTGTATGCCATCGTTTTCTCAGCGTCACATTGTTCTAGCCAGCTACCTCATCATAGCTATCAGCTTGTTACTGGTCTTTCCGTTGCGTCTGTTACCCAGTCTGCTCGCGGGCTTACTGGTGTATGAGCTGGTCAATATGCTCACCCCGCAACTGCAACGCCTGATTGCCGGGCGGCGGGCGCGTTGGTTAGCCGTGGCCTTACTGGGCACCTTAGTGGTGAGCCTTTTGGCGTTGATCTTTGCGGGCGCCATCAGCTTTCTGTTGCATGAAGCAGAAAACCCCGGCGCCTCATTGAACAAGTTTATGGCGGTGGTTGATCGGGCACGCGGGCAGTTACCGCCGTTTCTGGACAGCTATTTGCCCGCCAGCGCTGGCGAGTTCCGGGTCGCCATTGGTGAGTGGATGAGCAAGCATCTGAGCGAACTGCAACTGGTGGGCAAAGATGCTGCGCACATGTTCGTGACCCTGCTGATTGGCATGGTGCTGGGCGCCATTATTGCGTTGCACCGTATCCCGGATATCAGCCGCCGCAAGCCTCTATCTGCGGCCCTGTTCGCCCGTTTGCACCTGCTGGTGCAGGCGTTTCGCAACATTGTCTTTGCCCAGATCAAAATCGCGTTGCTCAATACAGCGTTCACCGGGATATTTTTGGCTGTGGTTTTGCCGATGTTTGGCGTCCACCTGCCGCTGACCAAAACCCTGATCGTACTGACCTTCCTGCTGGGGCTGTTGCCGGTAATTGGCAATTTGATCTCCAACACCTTGATCACCATCGTTGGCTTGTCGCTGTCGATCTGGGTGGCGATTGGCGCGTTGGCGTACCTGATCGTGATCCACAAGCTGGAATACTTTTTGAACGCCAAAATCGTGGGCGGGCAAATCAGTGCTAAGTCGTGGGAATTGTTGTTGGCGATGCTGATATTTGAAGCCGCTTTCGGCCTGCCGGGCGTCGTGGCGGGGCCGATTTATTACGCGTATTTGAAAAGCGAGCTGAAACAGTTAGAACTGGTCTAAACACAGCTTGTAGGAGCGAGCTTGCTCGCGATCTTTTGATCTTCAAAAAGCTCGCGCCCACAAGACTATTCAATCAGCCATAGCGCTTTTTAGCTTCAATCGCCAAACCACTGCCGATGCTGCCGAAAATGTTGCCTTCAACATGCTGTGCATTAGGCAGCATGGCCGAGACGCTCTGGCGCAACGCTGGAATGCCGCTCGAGCCGCCAGTGAAGAACACGGTGTTCACCTGCTCGACACTCACGCCCGCATTGGCCAGCAGGTGTGTCACGCTGTTGCGAATGCGCTCCAGTTGGTTGTCGATCGAGGCTTCGAACAAGGCACGGCTCAAATCAACCTCAAGGCCCGCTTCGATTCGGTCCAGCGGTAGGTGGCGGCTCTGGTTGTGGGTCAGTTCGATTTTGGTTTCTTCGATTTCCATGGCTAACCAGTGACCGGCGCGCTGTTCGATCAACTTGAACAGGCGGTCGATGCCGCCGGTGTCTTCGATGTCGTAGCGCATGCTGCCCAGCGCAAGCTGGGATTTTTGCGAGTACACCGAGTTGATGGTATGCCAGGTTGCCAGGTTCATATGGTGGCTGGTGGGCATGTAGGCGCCGCTTTTCATGCGGCTTCCATAGCCAAACAATGGCATTACGCCTTGCAGGCTTAATTGCTTGTCGAAGTCGGTTCCGCCTACGTGCACACCGCCGGTGGCCAGGATGTCGTCTTGGCGGTTGTCCAGGCCGCGACGTTCCGGGGACAGGCGCACCAGCGAGAAGTCAGATGTACCACCGCCGATGTCGACAATCAGCACCAGTTCTTCGCGCTCGATGGTCGACTCGTAGTCGAAAGCCGCGGCAATCGGTTCGTACTGGAAGGAGACTTCCTTGAAACCGATGGCGCGGGCCACGTCGGCCAGAGTGTTTTCGGCTTCTTGGTCAGCCAGCGGGTCTTCATCGACGAAGTACACCGGGCGACCCAGCACCACCTCTTCAAACTCACGACCGGCGGTTGCTTCGGCGCGTTTTTTAAGCTGGCCGATAAACAATCCCAGCAGGTCTTTGAACGGCATAGCCGTGCCCAGAACGCTGGTGTCGTGTTTGATCAGTTTGGAACCCAACAGGCTCTTGAGCGAGCGCATCAGGCGGCCTTCGTAGCCTTCCAAGTACTCGTGCAGCGCCAGCCGGCCATACACCGGGCGGCGTTCTTCCATATTGAAGAACACCACCGAGGGCAGGGTGATTTTGTCGTCTTCCAGCGCAATGAGGGTGTCCACGCCTGGACGCAGCCAGCCGACAGTGGAGTTGGAGGTGCCGAAGTCGATGCCGCAGGCACGGGCTGGAGAGGCGCTTTTCATGTCTTTCGAGTTCCGGTTAAAAAACGGCCGCGCAGTGTATGTCAGACGCTCAGAGAATCGAAGTGCGATGAATCTTTAATTCGCAGGTTTTAATCCACTTGAAAGACTATCCTTCACCCCCAAACTCTCAGGCATTGGCTTGGTGGTTGTGAGGCGACTCAGCGAAGCCCGTAGGCTACCGATAAACTTTTGTAGCGCTGTTCAGTCACATGATTGAGATCGTTCAATCACCAGGCTGAGTCTCCAGAGCATTCTGGGGTGCCCGCTGCGCGATATTGATAACGGATGGTGATCCTTACATGGACTTCAAAGACTATTACAAGATTCTGGGTGTCGAGCCCACCGCTGACGATAAGGCGATCAAAACCGCTTATCGCAAGCTGGCGCGCAAATACCACCCGGATGTGAGTAAGGAAAAAGACGCCGAGGAGAAATTCAAGGACGTCAACGAAGCGTATGAAGCGCTGAAAAGCGCCGATAAACGTGCCGAATACGATGAAATGCGTAAATACGGCCAGCATGGTCAACCGTTCCAAGGGCCGCCAGGTTGGCAGGGCCACTCGAGTGGTGGTTTCGAGGACCAGGGCGACTTTTCAGACTTCTTCAGCTCGATCTTCGGCTCGCGCGGCGGCGGCTTTGGTGGTCAATCGGGTCGCAGTGCGGGCCGTCGAGGGCAAGATGTGGAAATGGAACTGCCGATTTTCCTTGAAGAAACCCTGTCCGGCGAATCCAAGCCGATAAGCTTCCAGATTGGCGGCGTTAATAAAACCCTGAACGTGAAAATCCCTGCTGGGGTGACCGACGGCGAGCGTATTCGCCTTAAAGGTCAGGGTGGTCCGGGCATGGGCGGCGGGGCCAATGGTGATCTATACCTGATCATTCGTTTTGCGCCGCATCCCAAGTTCGACGTGGAAGGTCACGACCTGGTCATCACCGTGCCTGTGGCACCGTGGGAAGCCGCACTGGGCACCAAGGTGGCCGTCCCGACCTTGACCAGCAAACTGAACCTGACGATTCGCCCGGACAGCCAGAACGGTCAACGTATGCGAATTAAAGGCCACGGTCTGGCGGACAAGAAAGGTCAGCGTGGCGATTTGTATGCCCAATTGAAAGTGGTCATGCCAAAAGAGATCGACGAAGCCGCAAAAGCCCTGTGGCAACAACTCGCCGATCAAGCAGCATTCGACCCGAGAGCCCAATGGAGTAATTGATCATGAGCAGCACCCTGATCGTTCAGCTGGACATGGAAAGGTTCTGCGAAGAGGCCAATATCCCGGCCACTTTCGTGATGGCGATTGTCGAACACGGAATTATCGAACCTCAGGGCCGCACGCCGGACGTGTGGCGTTTTGAAGACTATGAACTGGTCGTGGCAAAACGTGCAGCCAAGCTGCATCGCGATCTAGAGATGGAGTGGGAAGGCGTCGCTCTGGCGCTGGAGCTTCTGGAAGAAGTGCAGCAACTGCGGTCTGAAAACCGCCGTTTGAAGCAGCAGTTAGGCCGATTTGTGGCGCAGTAATGATCAACCCCTGTCGGCACTGGCGAAGGCTGCGATCTATTGGTCTTTAAAAGATCGCAGCCTGCGTGCCTCGATAGCGCCACAGCTGTTTCGCCAGCTATTTAAATGCAGTTTTCCTGTTTTTACAGGTAATACATAGATACACCTTGAGCCCGCAGGTCATTACGACTTCATTAAAAGCAAGCTTGCTCAATGGTTGATTGAAGCCAAGCCTGAGCAACGTGCAGCACTCAAGAAAACACGAGCGCGGATGCCTGACGGGTACGCTTCTTCGACCCCTGCCCAGAAAAAATGGATCAACCAGTTGCAGCGAGCGCGCTTCGCTTCTCAAGGCGTTTTGAGCGATGCGGTTATACGCTTCAGTCCGTCGAAGCCTTAGCCTGCGGTATCGGCTACAGGGTGGTATATAAACAGTGTTGTCATGCAAGTTACCAATGGGTAGGGCGCTATTAAGCGCTTTATTTTGAATTATTAAACTCAGGCCACAGCTGTTTAGATTTTGGAGGGATTACTACTAAAAAGAGTTTCTTATGAATAAAGAGCAAGCAATATCTGGGAATACTCATCCACACGCATTAGTGCAAATGGATGAGGCGTCAGAGGTAGTGAAACAGACTATTCCGGCTTGGTTATTAAAGGCGGATGCTGAGCAGCGAGGTAAAATATTTCAACTATTGATAGCAACGCACCGCCTTGAAGAAAAGCTCACTGCTCATCTATCCAAGGTCACTGCCCCAACGGTATTTGCCAAGCGCTTGCTGGACAAGGCACTTTCCGCGAAGTGGGGGAATCAGGTAGACAGTGAGCGCAATGTCTTTGTGAACGTGCAGCGCTTTTCGCTAAGCATGCTAAACGATGGGATCAAAGATCCGCTGGATGTGGTATTACCGATGCATTGGCGCCCAATAACGTCAGTCACGCATGTGAGTTTATTAGAAGCTGCCATGCAGAACTTTTCGTTGGAAGAAGTCAGGAATGATTTTAGCGGGGGGGCTTATGTGCTTGAAAACAGTGGTAGTCAACAACGAACTTTTTTAAAGTCGCAACATTTCGCACAGTTGTGCCGCACGCTTAATATGGGGCGGCAGTATCAAGACTATTTAAAAACGATTTTTTACCCTGTTGAATTTATCAACCCTCGTGTGTCTGATCTTACGGGCTATGGCGTTTATCAGGACTTTACTTTGCATGCCAACAGCCAACTTGAGTTATTGACCCATCAAGCCTATTTGACTCAGGTTATCAGTCCGGCCGTCTATCAGATGCTGTTGCAGTGGGTCAGTGGCGATCCTGCACCGCGCTGGAATTCTCAGGACGTTCGCGTCTGTCACATGACCATGCTCAACGTTAACCGTGAAGGTGTTGGACGAGTGGGTTGCCCTTTAAATGGGGTCTTGGTGTTCATGGCTAAGTCATTGGGTTCTGAATTCAGTCAGCCTTGCGTTGTGTATTACCCGCACGACAAAGAGCAACCCTTAGTTGAGTACGCATCACTTCAACACTTCAACGACCTTTTTGCGTTGCGATTACGTGAAGCGGGTCCCAAAGAGGTATTAAGTCAACGTGTGGAGCAGCGTTATCAACCGGCGTTTATCAAAGCGCTGAACCATGCGCTGCTGGTCAAAGGCCGAACCGCTGTGCTCACTAAGGTGGACACTTGGCGCGCCCATCCAGACCTTCAGATTAAGTTGGTGGACTCGGGCGATAGGCCTTGTTTAGCGTTATATAAGCAATGTGTTGAACAGGTATTGAGTTGCGCGCGATTTTTGATAGTGCCGACTCAAGAACAGGACACCTCCAACCTCAGCCAATTAAGCGCCCTCTTTGAAGCCGCCCAGCCCTTTTTGAACTTGGCCGCTTTTTTTGTGCCGAGCATTGGTCGTTTTATGCTGTTGGTCACGACAGTGCAATTGCTGTCGCAGGTCTATGCCGGGGTTGAGGATTGGTCCAATGGTGATGTCAAGCAGGCGCTTGAGCACTTTGAGTCGGTTGCGCAAAACCTGTTAGTGATGGCTGTCGGGGCGCGTGCAACCACAGAGTGGTCTTCATTCAACCCCGACATTGCTTACCCCTCGTTGATAGAGACCCTGCGCCGGGTTAAAACCGAGGCAGGCGAGACACGCTTAATAAAAGTCGATCTCGGCCCTTATACCAATGACGTTAAGTTACCTGAGACTCTCCAGCCTGATAGCGACGGAATTTATCGCGTCAATGAACGCACGTTTATCCACATCAAAGGCACCCCGTACGAGATCAAATACGACGAGGTCAGCCATCACTGGCGTTTACAGCATCCCAAACGTCAAGATGCCTACGCCCCCGTTGTTGAACACAACGCCCATGGGGCCTGGTTCCTGGACCTAGAGCGTGCCTGTGAGTGGGGCAAGGTGGAGTCATTACACCGCGCATCACCCAACAAGCAGGCATTAAGTGAGTTACAAATCGAGCAAGTGCTCAACACCGTTGTCTCGCACGAGAGTGCATTACGTTGGAGTCATGCCAATCGTGAACCGCCGCCCGCCTTGGTGATCGATACCCTCAAGCGCTTGAAACTGACCAATGAAGTTGAGCAGGAGGTGACCCGGTTGCACGCGACTGAGTCGGTGCAATGGCAAGAGGCCCAAAAAAAGACCTTGTTCAGCGAGCGATACACAGCGAACGAAGTGTTTGCCGAAGGCCCCATGGCCATTCTTCATCGACACAACCCAGCGCTGCCTGCCAACGTTGTCAGAGAGGTACTTGGACACGCCAGCGTCAGTGAGGTCCGTTCGTTGAATACCCTCAAGAAGGTGCCGTTACGTCTGGCCGAGGAGTTGCGTGTGTACAGCCATGCTTTGAAGGTGACGCGGGCCTTGGAAGGGTTTTATCTGGAGGTGGACGATTCGGCCTCAAGCCTTCGATTGCTGGGGGCGTTGTTTATGAAAACAGCCCAGGGCAAACACTATGTCAGTGCAGGCCAAGAACCTTTGCTGCTGAAAGTTCAAAGCGGGAAACCGTTGTCTGAGTCGCAGGCTCAGCGGGCCTTGAAACTTGTGAAAAGTGATCCGCTCTTGCGTGATCAATTGGTGCAATACGCTAACGATCATCTTGATGAAACCCGCAGTGCGCTGGGGTTACAGCCCATCAAACCTTGGTTCAAGTCACCGATGCGCCTTGCCAGCGGGCGCTTGGGTTATCCGTTGAATGGTCGAGGCGAGGAACAAGGCCGCAGTGCTTTTCAGATCCGCCGTGTGCACTCTCTCTACCCGGGATACAGCGTCACTCAATGTCGTGAGTTCTTCGCTGCGCTGGAAAAATTTAAAGCGAACCCAGAGGCGGAGCTTGTCCGGCGAGAGCTGGAGTACGAAGCGCTTCAGGACGCGTTGCGCAGTTGGGTGAGTCAGCCGCTGCCCGAGCATTCCATCGAGGCTCGGCGTGACGTCCCGCCGCTCACGCTCAAGCGGGCCGCGAGTAATGCCATAAGCCGTGCCTGGCGGCGCGAAACCCGCCTTGAAGATGAAGTGGGCGGTTTAAATGAGTACGTGGCCGAGGTTGGCTTGCGCGCTCAAGACTTGCCCGATCCCCGGCGTTATGTGCTGGACCTGAGCGGCATGCCCATCGGAGACTTGCCGAAGCTGCCAGGCGATTTTCGGCATATATCGGCGCTGATCATGGATGACATGGCCTTGACCGAGGTGCCTGAAGGTTTTCTGGAGAGTTTCCCGGATTTGCGCTGGTTGTCTATGCAGAGGAACCGACTGACCACGTTGCCGCGGGCGCTGGCTCACCTCAAAGGCTTGCAAAAGCTTGACCTTGGTCACAATGAAATTGCCCTAACCCCGGAAACGGTTAACACGCTGGCCGGGCTGACGGACCTCAGAGAGTTGAGTCTGGCTCACAACGCGTTAGGGCAGACGATTGATGTCAGTCACATGCAGCGATTACGTCATATCGATCTACAACGTACCCAGAGTGAACACTGGCCGCTCGGTGTTCATGCATTGAATGAAATTGCTTATCTGGATCTGCGTGACAACAGCATCCAGCAGATCCCGGATGCGGTCTTCAATGCCAGTGAGCACCTGAATACAGTGACGTATTTGCATGATAATTCGCTCACCCCCGTCAGTGAGCAACGGCTGGATGAGTATGCAGAGCGTACCGGTATCAACATGGGGTATGTCTCGGTCCGGGGGCACAGTTACTTGACGGACTCAAAGAGCTATAGCTGGTTTTTGGGAGGGGCCGAGGCAGTGTCGGCAAAGAAAGGTGAAATTTGGCGATCCCTGGAACAAGACCCGCGGACTCAGGACTTGCGCCGGGTACTCATGGGGCAGACGGCCACCCCGGCTTATGCGAATGAAAGCACGCGTGAAGCACTGACCGAACAGATCGGCGCGTTGCTGCTGGCGTTGGGCGAAGACACTGAGCTGCGGGAAAACCTGATTGTCAGGGCTGACCATGGCTCGACCTGTGGCGACGGATTGGCGTTGATTTTCAGTGATCTGGAAATCATTAGCCTAGTTGCCCAGGCCAAGGCCACGGTGGGGGAGGAGGGCAGCGAGCTCAAATTGTTGCGTCTGGCACGCAGCTTATACCGCTTGGATCAAGTTGAAGTGATCGTGCGGCACTTGCTGGAAGAGCGTTATCTACGTGTAAGAGATGAAATGGACTGCCCCCCAAAAGTTGGACAGGTTAGCTAGCAATCTGCGCAGCCCGGGTCCTGTACTCCACAGGGCTTAGGTTGTTGAGCGTCAGTTTGATGCGGTGATGGTTGTAATAGT
>NZ_LLWH01000231.1 GCF_001411475.1 Pseudomonas endophytica
CGCGCAGGTCACCAACCCGCCGATTGACCCGCTGCGTGAAGCCATCGTCATGTCGCTGGAAATCTGCCTCGGTGCCGAGCGCAACATCTTCCAAGAGTCGCCGGAGCACGCCTCGCGCGTCATCCTCAGTTCGCCAGTGATCTCGCCTGCTAAATGGCGCTCGTTGATGAACCTCGACTTGCCGGGCTTTGAGCGGCAGATCATCGACCTCAACTATGATCAGGCGCTGGGTCTTGAAGCCGCGGTGCGTAACATTGCCGATCAAGCCGAAGAAGCCGCTCGTGGGGGCCGTACTCAGATCGTCCTGACCGACCGTCACATCGCGCCGGGCAAGTTGCCGGTTCACGCCGCGTTGGCAGTGGGCGCAGTTCACCATCGCCTGACCGAAAAAGGCTTGCGCTGCGACAGCAACATTTTGGTCGAAACCGCCACGGCTCGTGACCCGCATCACTTTGCGGTGTTGATCGGTTTTGGCGCCTCGGCGGTGTACCCGTTCTTGGCGTACGAAGTACTGGGCGATTTGATCCGCACTGGCGAAGTGCTGGGCGACCTGTATGAAGTGTTTAAAAACTACCGTAAAGGCATCACCAAAGGCTTGCTCAAGATCCTCTCGAAAATGGGTATCTCGACCATTGCCTCCTATCGCGGTGCGCAACTGTTTGAAGCCATCGGCTTGTCTGAAGAAGTCTGCAACCTGAGCTTCCGTGGCGTGCCAAGCCGTATTAAAGGTGCGCGTTTCGTAGACCTAGAAGCCGAGCAAAAACTGTTGGCTGCCGAAGCCTGGAGCCCGCGTAAAGCCATCCAGCAAGGCGGTCTGCTCAAGTACGTGCACGGTGGCGAATACCACGCCTACAACCCGGACGTGGTTGCCACCCTGCAAGCGGCTGTGCAGCAGGGTGACTACAGCAAGTTCAAGGAATACACCGCGCTGGTCGATAAGCGTCCGGTGTCGATGATCCGCGACTTGTTCCAGGTCAAAACCCTCGACACGCCTTTGTCGATCGACGAAATCGAACCGCTGGACTCGATCCTCAAGCGTTTCGACTCGGCCGGTATCTCGCTCGGCGCCTTGTCACCAGAAGCGCATGAGGCACTGGCTGAGGCCATGAACCGCTTGGGCGCGCGCTCCAACTCCGGTGAAGGCGGCGAAGATCCGGCACGTTACGGCACCATTAAAAGCTCGAAAATCAAACAAGTGGCCACTGGCCGTTTCGGGGTCACTCCGGAATACCTGGTGAACGCTGAAGTACTGCAAATCAAGGTCGCCCAAGGCGCCAAGCCGGGTGAGGGCGGGCAACTGCCTGGCGGCAAGGTCAACGGTCTAATCGCCAAATTGCGTTATGCCGTGCCTGGCGTGACCCTGATCTCGCCACCGCCGCACCACGACATCTACTCCATTGAAGACTTGTCGCAGCTGATCTTTGACCTCAAGCAGGTCAACCCTAGCGCGCTGGTGTCCGTGAAGCTGGTTGCAGAAGCCGGCGTAGGCACCATCGCTGCTGGCGTGGCCAAAGCGTATGCCGATCTGATCACCATTTCGGGCTATGACGGCGGCACCGGCGCATCACCGCTGACCTCGATCAAATACGCGGGCGCTCCATGGGAATTGGGCTTGGCAGAAACCCATCAGACCCTGCGCGGCAACGATTTGCGCGGCAAAGTGCGAGTGCAGACCGACGGTGGCCTCAAGACCGGCCTTGACGTCATTAAGGCGGCCATTTTAGGCGCTGAAAGCTTCGGCTTTGGCACCGCGCCAATGATCGCGTTGGGTTGCAAATACCTGCGTATTTGCCACCTCAACAACTGCGCCACCGGTGTGGCTACGCAGAACGAATCGCTGCGTAAAAACCACTACATCGGCACCGTCGACATGGTGGTTAACTTCTTCACCTACGTGGCTGAAGAAACCCGCGAGTGGTTGGCCAAGCTGGGCGTACGCAGCCTTGAAGAGTTGATCGGGCGTACTGACCTGCTCGACATCCTTCAGGGCGAGACAGCCAAGCAACATAACTTGGACCTGACGCCGCTACTGGGCAGCGACCACATTGCCGCTGACAAGCCGCAGTTCTGCCAGGTTGACCGCAACCCGCCGTTTGACAAGGGCCTGCTGGCCGAGCAAATGCTTGAGATGGCCAGCGCTGCGATCAACGACCTCAGCGGTGCAGAATTTGCACTCGACATTTGTAACTGTGACCGTTCCATTGGAGCACGTATCTCGGGTGAAATCGCCCGTAAGCACGGCAACCAAGGCATGGCCAAGGCGCCGATCACGTTCCGCTTCAAAGGCACTGCGGGTCAGAGCTTTGGTGTGTGGAACGCTGGTGGTTTGAATCTGTACTTGGAAGGCGACGCCAACGACTACGTGGGTAAGGGCATGACCGGCGGTAAGCTGGTGATCGTGCCGCCTGTAGGCAGCGTTTACAAAACCCAAGACAGTGCGATTATCGGCAACACCTGCCTGTACGGCGCCACCGGCGGCAAACTGTTCGCAGCAGGCACAGCAGGCGAGCGTTTCGCGGTGCGCAACTCCGGCGCTCACGCCGTGGTTGAAGGCACGGGCGATCACTGCTGTGAATACATGACCGGCGGCTTTGTCTGCGTACTGGGCAAAACGGGTTACAACTTCGGTTCAGGCATGACCGGCGGTTTTGCCTACGTGTTGGATCAGGACAATACCTTCGTCGACTTAGTGAACCACGAACTGGTAGAAATCCAGCGTATCAGCGGTGAAGCGATGGAAGCCTATCGCAACCATCTGCAACACGTGCTGGATGAATACGTTGAGGAAACCAACAGCGAGTGGGGTCGCAACCTCTCGGAAAACCTCGATGATTACTTGCGTCGTTTCTGGCTTGTAAAACCTAAAGCGGCGAGCTTGAAGTCTCTGCTTGCCAGCACATTGGGTAGTCCGCAGTGACGCAGTTGCAGGCCGCAAGCTTTAAGCGACAAGCTTAAAGCTGCGAGCGGTGTGTCGGGTTTATACGATTTTCTTGCAGCTTGAAGCGTGTAGCTTGCAGCTGTTGTAAAGAGGTTTAGAAGATGGCCGAACGTCTCAGCAACGACTTTCAATTCATTGATGTCGGGCGCAAAGATCCGAAGAAGAAACTATTGCGTCAACGTAAAAAAGAGTTCGTAGAAATCTACGAACCTTTCAAACCCCAGCAGTCAGCCGATCAGGCCCACCGCTGCTTGGGCTGTGGCAACCCGTACTGTGAATGGAAATGCCCTGTGCATAACTTCATTCCGAACTGGCTCAAGCTGGTGGCCGAGGGCAACATCCTCGCCGCTGCCGAGCTGTCGCACCAAACCAACACCTTGCCGGAAGTGTGTGGCCGGGTGTGCCCGCAAGACCGTCTGTGCGAGGGTGCCTGCACCCTGAACGACGGATTCGGCGCGGTGACCATTGGTTCGGTCGAGAAATACATCACCGACACTGCCTTCGCTATGGGCTGGCGCCCGGACATGTCCAAGGTCGTACCGACCGGCAAGCGAGTGGCGATCATTGGTGCTGGGCCTGCGGGCTTAGGCTGTGCCGATGTGCTGGTGCGTGGCGGCGTGACCCCGGTGGTCTTCGACAAAAACCCAGAAATCGGCGGTCTGCTGACCTTCGGTATTCCAGAGTTCAAGCTTGAAAAAACCGTACTGAGCCACCGTCGTGATGTGTTCACCGGCATGGGTATCGAGTTTCGTCTTAATACCGAAATCGGCAAAGACATCAGCATGCAAGAACTGCTGTCCGAGTACGACGCGGTCTTCATGGGCATGGGCACTTACACCTATATGAAAGGTGGTTTTGCTGGTGAAGACTTGCCGGGTGTACATGACGCACTGGACTTCCTGATCGCCAACGTCAATCGCAACCTGGGCTTTGAAAAATCTCCGGCAGACTTTGTCGACATGAAAGGTAAGAAGGTCGTGGTGCTGGGTGGCGGTGACACGGCCATGGACTGTAACCGTACCTCGATTCGTCAAGGGGCCAAATCGGTGACCTGTGCGTATCGTCGTGACGAAGCCAACATGCCCGGCTCGCGTAAAGAAGTTAAAAATGCCAAGGAAGAGGGCGTTAAATTCCTTTACAACCGTCAACCGATTGCCATTGTTGGCGAAGGCAAAGTCGAAGGCGTAAAAGTGGTCGAAACCCGTCTTGGCGAGCCGGACGCCCGTGGCCGTCGCAGCCCTGAACCCATTCCAGGGTCCGAAGAGATCATCCCGGCAGACGCCGTGATCATCGCCTTTGGCTTTCGTCCAAGCCCGGCTTCGTGGTTTGAAGCGTTCGACATCCAGACCGACAGCCAAGGCCGGGTCATTGCCCCTGAGCAATCGCAGTACAAGCACCAGACCAGCCATCCGAAAATTTTTGCCGGTGGCGACATGGTGCGTGGATCTGACTTGGTCGTGACCGCGATCTTCGAAGGCCGCAACGCGGCAGAAGGGATCATGGATTACTTGGGCGTTTAACGACGCCTCATACCCCAAGGAGCTGCCGCAAGCTGCGATCTTTTGTTTTTAACGATTAAAAGATCGCAGCCTGCGGCAGCTCCAACAACGCCATCGCTGAGATTTTTTTTGTGTCGTCATCTGGATGCCCCCCCGCGTCAAATCGCCCCGATAGATAAAAGGCACGGCTCTTGCCGTGCCTTTTACGTCTGTCTCTGAGAAAATGCCCCCACTTTTTTTCCGGGTGCAGACATGACTGATCTCAAGAATGACCGTTTCCTTCGCGCTTTGCTCAAGCAACCCGTAGACGTAACGCCTGTTTGGATGATGCGTCAGGCCGGTCGTTACTTGCCGGAGTACCGGGCAAGTCGCGCCAAAGCCGGTGACTTCATGAGCCTGTGCAAGAACGCTGAATTCGCCTGCGAAGTCACTCTGCAGCCACTGGACCGCTTCCCTCAACTGGACGCGGCCATTTTGTTCTCCGACATCCTGACCATCCCCGATGCCATGGGCCAAGGTCTGTATTTTGAAACCGGCGAAGGCCCGCGTTTCAAAAAGGTTGTCAGCACGCTGGCCGATATCGAAGCCCTGCCGATCCCTGATCCGCAAAAAGACCTCGGCTATGTGATGAATGCGGTGAGCACTATTCGCCGCGAACTCAACGGTCGAGTACCGCTGATTGGTTTTTCGGGTAGCCCGTGGACGCTGGCCACTTATATGGTCGAAGGCGGTTCGTCCAAAGACTTCCGCAAAACCAAAGCCATGCTCTACGACACCCCGCAAGCCATGCACTTGTTACTCGACAAATTGGCGCAGTCCGTGACTTCCTACCTAAACGGTCAAATCTTGGCAGGAGCGCAAGCCGTGCAGATTTTCGATACGTGGGGCGGCAACTTGTCTTCGGCGGCCTATCAAGAGTTTTCGCTGGCTTACATGCGCAAAATCATTAGCGGTTTGATCCGCGAGCATGAGGGGCGCAAGGTGCCGGTGATCCTGTTCACCAAAAATGGCGGCCTGTGGTTGGAAAGTATTGCGGATGCTGGCGCCGATGCGTTGGGTCTGGACTGGACTTGTGACCTGGGCGAAGCCCGCCGCCGTGTAGGCAACAAAGTGGCGCTGCAAGGCAACATGGACCCGACTGTGTTGTATGCGAATCCAGAGGCGATCCGCACTGAGGTCAAGCGTATTCTCGCCAGCTATGGCAAAGGTTCGGGCCATGTGTTCAACCTAGGCCACGGTATTACCCCCGAAGTTAAGCCTGAACACGCCGGAGCATTCATCAGCGCCGTGCATGAATTCTCGGGGCAGTATCACGAATAAGCGCTCTATCTTGTGCTGCGTTAAAAACAGGCTCGGAATGCTCATTTACAACCCGTAAACTCAGCTTCCTCGCCTGTTTTCACTTACCTAACCTTCGCTCGAAAACATCGCGTACAGACCCTAACGCCCGGCTAATGCCGGGCGTTTTTTTAAGGCGTTAAATACATAGCGTCGGAAATATATATTATTAATTTCGGAATAGTCCTACAGATTAATTAATTAATCTGCGTAGACTTTCTCGACGCGGGCGCGAACGAGTTGGAAGTATTTAATTCTGCCTGTAGGGGTTTTCCTTAGTTACTGTTGCTATTCGCAATTGTCACCGATTTGTAATATGGCTTTGCCTATATCGTCGTGCGTTTAATCGAGCGCATAGATTTCATATATTAACTAATACATAGAGTGGAGTTTTATATGCGTATTGCTCTTTCAAAGTCACGTACTTTGATGTCGTGTGCATCATCGCTGACGTTAATGGCTGCTATGTTTGCCTCTCAACAGGCTGCCGCTCACGGTTACATGAACTCACCGCCTTCGCGAGCCTATGCTTGCCAGCAGGGTCTAAATATTGACTGTGGCCCCGCTCAATATGAGCCGCAGACTGTCGGCGAAGCCCCTAAAGGATTCCCGGAATTTGGCCCTGCTGACGGTAAGATTGCGAGTGGCGGCCATACCAGTTTCGCGCCATTGGATGCCCAGTCTGCCAACCGTTGGCACCAGACTGAAATCAAAGACCACAACATCGACTTCAGTTGGTTTTATACCGCGGCTCATAAAACCACGCGTTGGCAGTACTTCATTACCAAAGGGGGTTGGAACCCGAATCTGCCAATTACTCGCGATAGCTTTGAACTGACACCGTTTTGCCAAGTTGAAAACGGCGGCGGTATACCTATCGACGGTTCAGCGGGTGGTAACGGCCAAGGTAAAGAAAAACACAGCTGCTCGATCCCGACAGATCGCAGTGGCTATCACCTTATTTTGGGTGCCTGGACGGTTGATGACACCCCGGCTGCGTTCTACGACATTGTGGATGTCAACATCACCGCACAAGGCCCAGATCCAGACGGTTGGAAAAACGTAGGGGGCATTTCGCAGACCCAAACCCTGCAGCCTGGTGATTCGGTCAAAGCTCGCGCCTTCACGGGTAGCTCTGAGAGCACCGAGTACAGTTTCAGCGTGGACATTGACTCCGCAGAAGAAGGCCAGCCTGCCAACTGGTCGTACAAATTGGCAAGCGCCGTTAACGCGGCCAATAAGCCTCTAGTGCGTGCAGGCGTTCGTAATGAGAGCGGCGACATCGAGCCGATCAAAGGCGCAAACACCCTTTACTCCAAAGCCGAAAGCGGTGTAACCCGCTACGAGATGCAGACGGTGATGGTTCCTGACCCGGATGCTTACATGCATGTGCACAACATTGCCCCGGAGTATGTACTGGAAAAAGGTCGTGCCGCTGTCGGCTTTACCGTGATGACCAATAAAAACATCACTGTCGAAGCCACTGTGTTTGATGCTGCCAACAAGCAGGTCGGGACAACCAAGCAAGTCGTGAACTCGACGTCTGCGCCACTCAGCGTGCCTGTGATTGCCAATCCGGGGGAGCATTTCTTGAAGCTGATCGCGACCAGCGAAGACGGTCGTGACAATTTCCAAGAGCTCAAGTCGCTGACCTTTACCGGTGAAGGTGGCGCTCAGGAATTCGACTTTGTATTCCCTGAAGGTATTGCCGGTTACAAGGCTGGTACGTTGGTTCTTCAGCCTAAAAACGACAAAGTGTATGAGTGTAAGCCACTCCCGAACGCGGGTTACTGCGTTCAATATAATCGGAACGCCAATGGGTTTGAGCCGGGTGTCGGTGCAAGCTGGAACATGGCGTGGACTGAGAAGTAAGCCCATGTGATTAAGGCCGAACTGTTGATTTAACAGTTCGGCCCTTATTCGTGGTGTTACGTTTAAACATTGGTTTATAGGCAGCTTCAAGTTGCACGGTTGATAACTTTTTTATTGGTCAAGTCTCGGTGTCATTGCGCACGTTTTTTTGAATTCATCACGGGCTAATAGATGAAAAGGTTGTGATTATTTTTGCGGGTGCACTACGGCAAAACGTCGCCCCCTTGTTGAGTCTGCTGCTGTTGGGCTTGCCTTTGGCGTATGGCGCATATTTGGCTTGGCAGGAGTGGCATTATCGCCAGTCGCTGGCTGTGCCTGTCGCCACACCAACTCGCATTGCGCCTGCCCCTGTGCTTAAGCCATTCAAGCCTGATGCCATCGTGAGCGTCATGGGGCTTTCTCCCGAAGGCACATTGGCCCAAAGCGCTGAGCCTTTGGAGTTGCGCGCCAGTTTTGTGTACAGCCAAGGCGCGTCGTATGCGTTGTTGGCAGGTAAGCAACACTCGCAGTTTTACCGAGTCGGTGAGCGCCTGCCGGGTGGCAGCGTGTTACGCCGGGTTGAGGTGTCGCAAGTGGTGCTTTGGCGCAACAACCGGGAAGAACGGCTACTGCTCAGACCGGCGAGCCAGCACTTGATCCCGACGACCCAAACGGCCGCCACCCCCCCTAAATCTTCCTCCCTTCATTTGCGGCCCCTTGCCGAACAACCTTAGAGAAACATCATGATCAGGCCAAACGTGTTCGGCATCGGCCGTCTTTTAGTGGGCAGTGTGATGTTCACTGCCGTGTTATTCCCAAGCGACGTGTTGGCCGAAGATCAGTATTGGCAACTGGCTATGAAAGACGCCGAGTTACGCGATGTGGTCCAAGAAATGTCATCGGTACTTGGCGCCACTGTGGTGCTTGATCCGCGTGTGCAAGGCCGTATTACAGTGATCTCCGAAGAGGCTTTGGACCGCGACGGTGTACGCCAGTTGTTTTACTCCGTGCTGGAGGCGCACGGTTTTGCAATCGTCGATCAAGGTGATCGGCTGTTGATCATTCCCGCCGCCGAGGCCAAGGCTAAAGCGGGTAACGCCGAGGGTTCTGATCAAGCGTTTGTCACCCAGGTCATTGAGCTTAATGCCAGTGTGGCGGCGGATTTAGCAGGGCTACTGCGCCCGTTGGTGTCCACTCATGGTTACGTTGGGCCTTCTGCCTCGGCCAATGCGCTGATCATTACCGACACCGCGTCCAATACTCGACGTATTGCTGATCTTGTTCGGCAGCTGGATGGCGGTACTCGCCATGACTATTCGGTGGTTGAGTTACGCCGCGCGCAGGCCAGTGATGTGGCCAAGGTCATGCAGCAGTCACTGGACAAAAAAAGCACCGGCCCGGCCAGCCAAGTGATTGCCGATGCGTCGGCCAATCGACTGGTGATTCTGGGTAACAAGGCGGTGCGCGAGCGCTTGAGCAAACTGGCGCGGTCGCTGGACACCGTGCCGACTCAACAGTCAGAAAACTCGCGTGTGGTTCGTCTTCGTCACAGCGATGCCAAGCAATTGGCCGAGGTACTTGAAACCGTCGCACAGGGTATGCAGCAGGAAACATCCTTAGGCAATGCCACACAAAAGGCCACCGCCCGCGAGGTCATGGTGGCCGCAGATGAGAGCCAAAACGCCTTGGTGATCATGGCTGATCCGGCGCAAGTGCGTAGTCTCGAAAACATCGTTCGTCAGCTTGATCAGCCGCGTTCGCAGGTGTTGATCCATGCCGCAATTGTCGAAATTTCGGGCGATATCGTTGACACCCTGGGCGTGCAATGGGGCGTCAACAGTGGCAATGCACAGGGCGGGATTACTTTTCCGGGCACCAATATCCAAATTGGCGCGCTGGCCGATTCCACTTCCACGCTGCCAGAAGGTGCCGTGTTGCAATTGGGCAATGATCGCTTTAATGCGCTGATCTCGGCCTTGGCCAGTGACACCAATAACAATGTGTTGTCCACACCGAGTCTGCTGACGCTGGACAATCAGGAGGCCGAAATTTTGGTGGGGCAAAACGTACCCTTCAAGACCGGCTCCTACACCGGCACAGGTGAAAGCTCGCAGAACCCGTTCACCACAGTCACCCGTCAAGACATCGGCATTAGCCTCAAGATCAAACCGCACATCAATGACGGCAGTTCGTTGCGCTTGGAAGTGGAGCAAGAGAACTCCGAAATTGCACCTTCACTGATGGGCGTCGATTCCACCGACCTGATCACCAACAAGCGTGCCCTTAAAAGCACCATCTTGGCTGAAGATGGCGAAATTATCGTCATTGGTGGGTTGATCAAAGACAGCGTGCGCACCCAAGTCAGTGGTGTGCCATTGCTGCGCAGCATCCCTTACTTGGGCGCGTTGTTTCGCTGGAACAAAGACACGCACACCAAAACTAACCTGATGGTGTTTTTACGCCCCACCATCGTGCGCAGTAAAAACGACCTTCGTGAAATCAGCGAAGACCGCTACAACGCTTTGCGAAATCTCAGTCAGCCCGCGTCCAAAGACAGCAACTCACTTTTGCTGCCCAGCGACCCGCATCAGATGTTTGACTCAAGCCTGCAAGCCCCAGACACCGTGGACTTGCGCCAGCCCAAAGCAGCGCGCCCATGAGCCTGTCATCCATGCGCTTACCCTTCAGCTTTGCTCGGCGTTTCGGGGTCTTGCTCGACACCTCGACGAGCCCCGTAAGCCTGTTGATACGCAGCGATACGCCGTTGACCGTGTTAGCGGAAGTGCGGCGTTGGGCCGGGGTTGAAGCGGTTGTGCAGCGGGTGCCAGATGCACACTTCAGCGAGCGTCTAGCCAGTTGTTACAGCGCCGGACAAAGCGCGGCCGAGCAAGTGGCGCAAGGGCTGGACAGCGAACTCGACCTTATGAGTGTGGCCGAGCAGGTGCCACAAACCGCTGACTTGTTGGAGCAAGAGGGCGATGCACCGATCATCCGGTTAATCAACGCTTTGCTGCGTGAAGCCCTGCGCGAAAAAGCCTCGGACGTACATTTGGAAACCTTCGAGCAGTACTTGTCGGTGCGTATGCGTATCGACGGCCAATTACGCGAGGTGCTACGCCCAAAACGCGAACTGGCGAACTTGCTGGTGTCGCGAATCAAAGTCATGGCGCGGTTAGATATAGCCGAAAGGCGAGTGCCGCAAGATGGCCGTATCAGTCTGCGCCTGGCCGGACATGACGTCGATGTGCGCGTCTCAACCTTACCGTCTGCCCATGGCGAGCGCGTGGTGATGCGCTTGCTCGACAAACAGGCCGGGCGCCTCGACCTTCAATGCTTGGGCATGCCCGCGCCAACCTTGAGCCGCTTTGAACACATACTGACCCGGCCCCACGGGATTTTTCTGGTCACTGGGCCTACCGGCTCGGGCAAAACCACTAGCCTGTATGCCGCGCTCAGCCACTTGAACCATCCAACCCGCAACATCCTGACCGTCGAAGACCCGGTGGAATACCATCTGCCGGGTATCGGCCAAACGCCGGTCAATACTAAAGCCAACATGACCTTCGCCCGTGGGTTGCGAGCCATTTTGCGTCAGGACCCGGACGTAGTGATGGTGGGCGAAATCCGTGACCACGAAACCGCTGAAATCGCTGTGCAAGCGTCGTTGACCGGGCACTTGGTGCTATCGACGCTGCACACCAACAGCGCGGTAGGTGCAGTGACCCGGCTGGTGGATATGGGCATTGATGCCTACTTGTTAGCGTCCTCACTGGTCGGCGTGTTGGCCCAACGCTTGTTACGCACGTTGTGCGCCGATTGCAAAACCCCTTATCGCGCCGACCCGCAGCAATGCCAACGGTTGGGGGTCGATTCGCAGGCCGACGTCACCCTGTATCAGCCACAGGGTTGTAGTCACTGCCAACAGGGTTATCGCGGGCGTACCGGGATCTACGAACTGGTCGGCATCACCCCCGCGCTGGCAGATTTAATTCATCAGGGTGCGAGCGAGCCGGACTTGATCCGAGAGGCACGCGAACACGCTCCCAGCTTGTTTGAAGACGGCCAGCGTCTGGTACTCCAGGGTTTGACCAGTTTTGACGAACTGCTGCGCGTGACCCTGGAGGACTGAGCATGCCGATCTTTGAGTATCGGGCGCAGGATGCCAACGGACGTGACTGCCGAGGTCAGCAAGAGGCTGAGAGTGCACGGCAGGCGCGCCAGTTGCTGCGTGAGCGCGGTCTGCGGCCAACCCGTTTGACGCAGGCTCGACAAAATCCCACGACGGGTTTGAGAGCAAGACTTGGGGTCACCGATTTGGCGCTAGTCACGCGGCAACTGTCGACGTTGATTCACTCTGGGTTGCCCCTTGAAGAGGCCTTAGGGGCGGTAGCGGCCCAGAGCGCAAAGCGTCATGTGAACACTATTTTGCTCGCCGTACGCAACCGCGTTACCGAAGGTCATGCCTTGGCGACGGCGCTCGCAGCCTTCCCTCGGGCTTTCCCGGAGCTGTTGCGCGCCACCGTGGCGGCGGGGGAGCGCAGCGGTCATTTGGGGCATGTGCTTGAGCAACTCGCGGACTACACCGAAGCCCGCCATACCTCGCGTCAGAAGATCCAGTTGGCACTGGTATACCCGCTGATTTTGCTGATCGCCTCGTTCTCCATCGTCGGCTTTCTTCTAGGTTATGTGGTGCCGGACGTGGTCAAAATCTTTGTCAACAGCGGTCAGCCGTTGCCTGCGTTAACCCAAGCGATGATTGCCTTGAGCGATGGTTTACGCCGCTACGGTTGGCTGCTGTTGATGCTCTTGATCGCTGCGACTGGGGTGGCGCGCTGGGCCTTGCAACAGCCGCGACTAAAGCTGCGCTGGCATGCGCTGCTGCTCAACCTGCCCGTGGTCGGTGGGGTGTTGAGGGCCATGGAGGCAGCCCGCTTTGCGAGCACGCTGTCGATTTTGGGTAAGAGCGCCGTGCCGCTGCTCGATGCACTGGAAATCTCGGCCACCGTGGTGGCCAACCTCGCCATTCGCCAGCGCATGCTCGATGTCGCCCGCGCTGTTCGCGAAGGCGCAACACTGGCCCGTGGGCTGGAGCGCAGCGGGGATATTCCGCCCATGATGCTGCACCTGATTGCCAGCGGCGAACGCGCTGGTGAGTTGGACAGCATGCTGGCGCGGGCCGCCGAACAGCAAGAAAAGACCCTCGCGGCGCGCATAGCCCTAGTCGTGAGTTTGTTTGAACCAATCATGTTGGTGCTGATGGGCGGCGTGGTTTTGCTGATCGTCATGGCCATCTTGTTGCCGATTCTTAGCCTCAATCAACTGGTGAACTGACCGATGCAGTCTTCTCAAAAATCAACCCAACGTGGCTTTACCCTAATTGAAATCATGGTGGTCGTGGTCATCATTGGTGTGCTGGGCGCCATCGTGGTGCCGCAATTTATGAGCCGTCCGGATCAAGCCAAGGTCACAGCCGCCCAAACCGATATTCAAGCCATTAGCACCGCGCTAGAAATGTACCGCTTAGACACGTTCAACTACCCCTCGACGCAGCAAGGTCTTGAAGCGCTGGTTAAACGCCCGACGGGCACCCCGGTGGTTAGAAACTGGAACCCTCAGGGCTACCTCAAAAGCCTGCCAGTCGACCCGTGGGGCACGCCTTATCAATACCTCAACTCAGGCAGCCACTCCGCAGGCTATGAGC
The DNA here is from genome assembly GCF_001411475.1 of Pseudomonas endophytica. Classification (GTDB taxonomy): domain Bacteria; phylum Pseudomonadota; class Gammaproteobacteria; order Pseudomonadales; family Pseudomonadaceae; genus Aquipseudomonas; species Aquipseudomonas endophytica. The sequence goes on from NZ_LLWH01000231.1 coordinate 13,328, forward strand.
TGTTTTCCTTCGGCTCCGATGGCGTTCAAGGTGGCGAAGGGTATGGCGCTGACATCGGCAATTGGAGCAACTGAGGCATGCGATATTCATCGCTGGGCTTCACCTTGATCGAGCTGATGGTGGTGATGGTGCTGATAGGCGTGCTGGCCTCAATGGTGCATATCAGCCTCGGTGACAACCGCGCCCGCGAGGCGCGGCAAGAAGCCAACGTGATGCTTGCCTTGATGCAGGGGCTGCGCGAGAAAGCGGTACTCGAAGGTCAGGAGTATGGCCTGCGGCTGGAGCCTGAAGCCTATCAACTGATGCAGCTTCAAGATGACATCTGGCAGGCCATTGAGCCTACGGTGAAGATGCCCAGCGGTGTGGTGTTGACGTTGATCTTGGAGGGACGTTCGCAAAACCTTGCCGTGGGCGAGCGGACGCCGCAGTTGTGGTGGCTCAGCAGTGATGAAAACACGCCTTTTGCACTGCACTTCGATAGCCCGCCGCTGCGCTGGCAGAGCCTTTACAGCGACGGCCTTGGCAACCCGCTACTCGAAGCCTTCGAGGCCACGAATGAGGGCTGAAAAAGGCTTTACCTTACTCGAAGTCATGATCGCCCTAGCGGTGTTTGCCACGTTGGCGGCTGCCGTCATGTCAGCCAGCCAATACGTGTTGGGGCAAAGCGCTCGGGTCGAAGCCCGACTATTTGCCGGCTGGTTGGCAGACAACCAGCTCAACGAACTGCACCTTCAAGCCGCGACCTTGGCCGTAGGGTCGCGCAGCTTCAATCAACGCTTTGCTCAACGCGAGTGGCGTGTGGTTCAGCAGATCGTGAGCGAGCCAGCCAGTGGTCTTTTACGGGTAGAGCTGAGCGTCAGCCCTGCAGCCAGTGATCAGACATTACTCAACGTGACCCACTGGTTAGCGCGCAACCATGACTAAGCCGCAAGCGGGCTTTACGTTGCTCGAACTGGTCATCGCCATCGCTATTTTCGCTTTGCTGGGCGTGGCCTGCTGGCGTCTGTTTGACGGCGTGATACGCGCCGAACGCAGCAGCAGCGCCCACGAGCAAGCCTTACGCGATGTGCAGCGCGCCGTGGCGCTGATTGAGCGTGATGTGTTGCACCTGCAAACATCGGCCAAGCACCTTGGACTGACGCTTAACGCCAACCAACTCAACCTGCGCCGCGCTAACTGGCGTAACCCGCTGGGCCAGCCGCGTAGCGAGCTGCAAGACGTCAGCTACCAAGTGCAAGACGGGGTGCTTTGGCGATACAGCCGCGACCTTGAAGGTGGCGAAGTGCAAACGCAAAAACTGCTCAGCGACGTAAGCGATTTGCGCTGGCGGCTGTACGACCGTGACGTGGGCTGGCGTAACGCTTGGCCTACCGGCAAAGCGGCCCCCAAAGGCATGCCGCAAGCCCTTGAGTTGCAGTTCTCGGCGGGGCGATTTGAACAGCTGCGACGCGTTATTCTGCTGCCGGAGGGTGGGTGATGCGCAAGGGCCAGCAAGGCATCGCCCTGATCACCGTGTTGCTCGTCATGAGCCTTGCGCTGCTGATCACCGCAGGCATGTTGCGCAGCCATCGTCTGGCCCTGCACAGCAGCGCTCAGCAACTCCATCAACTGCAACTGAGGCAGTTAGCGTTTGCCGGAGAAGCTTGGGCTCGGCAGCGTTTGAGCGCGCTGTTGGTTGACCCCAAGCTCGCCGTCGCCGCAGGCCAAGCTTGGGCTACTGGGCAACCTGAAATGCTGATCGACAACGGCCAAATCGACGTTGAAATCGAAGACTTGGCCGCACGTTTCAACGTGAGCGCTTTACTCACCCAAGTCCCTGTGGACGCAGTGACAAAGCAGCGTTGGCTGCGCCTGCAAACCCTGCTTGAAGTGCCAGTCGTAGAGGCCAGCGCATTGCAGGGTCTGAGCGTGAGCGACATCAGCCAATTGCGCCTGCTGCCCGGCGTGGATGCCGTGTGGTTCGCGCGCATGCAGCCTTGGATCGCCCTGCTGAGCAAAGAGGCGACGCTCAACATCAACACCGCCTCTGCCACCTTGCTCGGCACCTTAGAAGGCGTCACGCCGGGTATGGCTCGACGGTTACTGAGCGAGCGCCCGTTAAACGGTTTTGCCAGCGTTCAAGACTTTACCTTTAGCCCGGCGCTAATGGGCTTAGGCATCCAAGAGGCGGGGCTTGGGACGCACAGCCGCTGGTTTCGCATCACCACCCACGTGCGCATTGGGCAAAGTCGCTTGCGCCTTGAAAGCGACCTGACCCGCGATCTTAAAACCGGCACATGGCACCTTCAACAGCGGCGCTTTTTAGCCCCTGCACACAGCGAATCTTCTTGATGAACAGCTGGCTTTACCTCACCGCTCATAGCATTAGCCACACTGACCTTAACGCTGCACGGGGCTGTGTGTGGAACGACGAAAAAATAGTCCACGTAACCTCGTTGAACGAGGCTGCCCAAGCACTCGCCGCACGTGAGGTGAAACTGATTTTGCCCATGGAAATGTGCAGTTGGCTGCGCACTGAACCTTGGTCGGGAAGGCGTCGGCCGAGTCCACAAACTTTAGCTTTTTCGGTAGAAGAGCAACTGGTCGATGACCTCGATGAACTGCACATCGCCGTGGGTGAGCCGGACGAACAGCGGTGTTATCCGTTGCTGGTGATTCACCGTGAGCGTTTCAAAACGTTGTTAGCGCAGTTGCATGAGCGCGGCTTGAATATCGTCAGTGTGCACGTGGATGCCGACCTATTGCCCGGTGAACAGGCGTGCGTGGCGTGGTGGGGCGGGCGCTGGATTGCAGGTGGCGCGTTGAGCCTTCGGCTGGCGTTATCCCCTGAGGCACTTCAGGTAGTAAAGGAAGGCCACTGCGAAGCGTGGAGAGAGCTGGCGTTTGAGATGAGCGATGCGTCGCCTAATGCTATCGACTTGCTACAAGGTGAGTTTCGGCGCACAGCCCAGCGCTTGCCTTGGCGGGGTATCGCTGTTGTGTCGTTGCTGATGGTGACCTTGGCTGTGGGGGCAATGCACCTGCGCAGCAGCTTCCTTGAGGACCAAGCGGCCCGCCTCTACGCCCAGAGTGAGCAGCACTTTAAAACCCTGTACCCCGAGCACACCCGCATCGTTAATTTGTCGGCGCAGCTCAACGCTTTGCAGCAGCAAGGGGCGACTCAACAAAACGGGCATTTACTCCGATTGCTTCAGCTAACGCAGCAAGTAATTGGTGCCAGTAGCGTTGAAGTGCAGCGTATGCAATGGCGCGCCACTGTGGGTTGGACTTTAAACATCACCGCCAACAGCTTTGCCGAACTTGAGCAACTGCGCGCGCGTGGGGTGCAAAGCGCGCTGCCGATTACGCTCGACAACGCCAGCCAGCAAGGCAATCGAGTGCAGGCGTTGCTGACCTTGGAGGACGCTTTATGAAGGCTCTATTGCATGAGCGCTGGCGACAGCTACCGCGGCGTGACCGCCAACTGTGCGGGGTGCTGGCGGTTTTCTTATCGGTTGTGTTTGGTTTCTACAGTGTTTGGCAACCTGCGCAGCAACGCCTCACCGCGGCTCAAACGTTATACGCCCAGCACGTGGTGCAAGCAGCAGAAGTACAGCGAGCGCAGCCTGCCCAAACGGCCAAGGTTCATACACAACCTTTAAGCACCCGCCTCAGTCAAAGTGCTACGAGTGCGGGCCTGAATGTGCAGCAGTTTGAAATGGATACCCAGAGGCTGCGCATCACACTGAGCGGCAATGCCTTGGCGGTGTTGGAGTGGCTTAATCGCATCGAACAAGAAGGCGCCCAGTTAGAAAGCCTGACGTTGGAAAAAAACGATCAGACTTTAGAAGCGCACTTACAAATCACTCACCCATAACCCCATAACCCCATAACCCGGTAGGAGTTGCTGCCCCGTCTTCGACGCCGCGCTGTCGCGCAGCAAACGGACTAAGCCTGTAGTCGCTGACGAGGCACAAAGGCTGCAATCAACGGCTGGCAGTGGAAACACCATGCGCACGGTGTTTGGGTGCAGTCCATTTCGTAGGAGCTGGCGCAGCCTGCGATCTTTTGATCTTTTTAAAAGATCGCGAGCAAGCTCGCTCCTACGGGGTATTTGTGGGGCTTAGGCGTTTTTAGTATTGCCCGGTAACGCGGGCAGTTTGGCCAAATGCAGCGCGACCCACAACGCGAGGATCAACAACGCGCCTATAAACGCGCCGATGCCGTTCCAGCCCGCGTAGTGCCAGAAAAAACCGCCCGCAGTACCGGCCACGCTCGACCCGGCGTAGTAACAGAACAGGTACAACGACGAGGCTTGACCCTTGGCTTTAGTCGCACGACGACCGATCCAGCTACTGGCCACCGAGTGCGCACCGAAGAAGCCGAAGGTGAACAGCAGCATGCCGATAATCACCAGCGCGATGGGCTCAAACATAGTCAGCGTAATCCCTACCAGCATCAGCACAATCACGGCCCACAGCACCTTGCGACGGCCCAATTTGTCAGCCAGCGCGCCGATCTGCGCGGAGCTGTAAATCCCCGACAAGTACACCACCGACAGCAAGCCCACCACGGCCTGATTCATGTTGTACGGCTCGGCCAGCAAGCGATAACCGATGTAGTTAAACAGCGTGACAAAGCTGCCCATCAACAAAAAGGCTTCCAGAAACAACCACGGCAAACCGGCATCTCGAAAGTGAATCGTAAAGCCGTTCAACAAGCTGCGAGGGTTCATGGTTTGCGCACGGAAGTTGCGCGACTCTGGCAGGATCTTCACAAACACCAGCGCCAAGACCAGCGCCAAGCCGCCGATAACCAGCATTGCAGTGTGCCAACTGACAAAGTCGATCAACACCCCGGTGATTAGCCGACCGCTCATACCGCCAATCGCATTGCCGCCGATGTACAAGCCCATCGCCAGGCCAATATGTTGTGGGTGGATCTCCTCACTCAGATACGTCATCGCCACGGCGGCCAAGCCACTGAGCGACAAACCCACCAGCGCACGGGTAATCAGCACACCTTCCCAAGTGGGCATCCACGCACTGAGCATTGTAAAAACTGCCGCACTGAACAGTGCAGACACCATCACCGGCTTACGTCCGATGGCATCGGAAATCGGCCCCGTCACCAGCAGGCCGATGGCCAGCATCCCGGTTGAAACGGACAAAATCAGGCTACTCTGCGCGGCGTTAATCCCGTATTCATGGGACAACATCGGCATCATCGGTTGCACGCAATACAACAAGGCAAATGTCGCAAAACCCCCCGAGAACAGTGCCAGCACCGTGCGCATAAACATCGGCGTGCCTTTTTCGATAAACACGTCATTGAGTTGAGCGACAACGTCATCCAGCGCAGACGGGGCAACTTCGTGAGCGAGTGGAGCGACAGCAGTTTTCACGGGGACCTCAGGAGGGGGTAGCCGAGCGGCAATGGCAAAAGAATATAGCTCCCTAACGATTCTTTCCAATATATTATTCGACCTATTTGATAGGTTTAACGACTTAATGGGGTATGTATGGAACTGCGTCATTTGCGCTATTTCATTGCGGTCGCTGAAGAACTGCACTTTGGCCGTGCCGCACAAGTGCTGGGTATTTCTCAACCGCCGTTGAGTCAGCAAATACAGGCGTTAGAAGAAGAACTGGGGGCGCGGCTTTTTGACCGTACCAATCGTCGGGTCGAACTGAGTGAAGCCGGGCGACTGTTTCTCGGAGAAGCGCGTCAGGTGCTGGCGCAAGTTGATAAAGCGGCCGACGTTGCTCGCCGTGCGCAATTGGGCGAGTTAGGTGAAATGAAAGTGGGTTTCACCGCCTCGGCGCCGTTTAACTCGAGCATTCCACAGGCCATTTTTGCCTTTCGCCAAGCCTTCCCGGCAGTGCATTTGAACCTCATGGAAATGAGCAGTCGCGAAGTGGCAGAGGCGCTGGTGGAGGAGTCCATTGAAGTGGGCGTCATGCGCCCGCTGGCATTGCCGGATTCGCTGGTGGCAGTGGAATTGTTCAGCGAGCCTTTGGTGGCGGTGATTCATGCCGAGCATCCGCTGGCCGAGGGCAGTGAAAACGGAGTATTCATCAGTGCATTGGCTGACGAGCCGTTCGTCTTTTTCCCACGCACCCATGGCAGCGGGTTGTATGCGCAATTACTGAGTTTGGCGCGGCAGGCCGGCTTCAGCCCCCACTTCTCACAAGAAGCGGGCGAAGCCATGACCATCATCGGGCTGGTATCAGCAGGCTTGGGCGTCTCGGTATTACCCGCGTCGTTCCAGCACATGCGCATCAAAGGCGTGGTCTATCGGCCCTTGCTAGACCCAGATGCCCGCACTGCGGTGTGGCTGGTACAGCGTAAGGGCGACCCTTCACCGATGGCCAAGGCGTTTGCGCAATTGCTGGCGCGCAAAATGGTCATACCCCCAAACGCATAACCTATGGGCTTCCCCCAAAACCCGATAATTTCGCGTGTCAATTCAGGTATCTGCTCAAGTGCTGTAGCTCTTTTCGCTGCAAGGTAGCGAAGGTATCAACAGTACATCTACACTCGGGCACTTATTGATACACGGAGGTTTAGACATGCGTCGCGTGGTGTTCAATCAAAAAGGCGGTGTGGGTAAGTCCAGCATCGCTTGCAACCTAGCGGCCGTCAGCGCCAGCGAGGGTTACCGCACTTTGTTGGTCGATCTGGATGCGCAGGCCAACTCCACCCAATACCTCACTGGGTTGACGGGTGATGACATTCCGATGGGCATTGCTGAGTTTTTCAAGCAAAGCCTGTCGGCCAACGTAGGTTCGAAAAAGAATCGGGTCGATATTTACGAAACACCGTTCGAAAACCTGCACATCATTACCGCCACCGCTGAGCTGGCTGATTTGCAGCCCAAGCTTGAGGCCAAGCACAAGATCAATAAGCTCAAAAAGTTGCTGGATGAGCTGGCAGAAGACTACGACCGTATTTATGTCGACACGCCGCCAGCCCTCAACTTTTATGCCGTCTCGGCGTTGATCGCCTGTGATCGCGTACTGATCCCTTTCGACTGCGACAGTTTTTCGCGCCAAGCGCTGTATGGCCTGCTGACCGAAATCGAAGAACTTAAAGAAGACCACAACGAAGACCTGATGGTCGAAGGCATTGTGGTTAACCAGTTTCAGGCCCGTGCCAGCCTGCCGCAGCAAATGCTGGATGAGTTGATTGCCGAGGGCATGCCCGTGCTGCCGGTATACCTGTCCAGCTCAGTGAAAATGCGCGAATCGCACCAGGCCAGCCGGCCGCTGGTGCATTTCGAACCGCGGCACAAGCTGACGCAGCAGTTTATTGAGCTGCACGACTATTTGGATCAGAACGCTTAAGCCTGCACGCCGTGGCTTTGCAGCCAAGCCTTAAGCTGTTGCAACGAGAAGGCGCCACTTTGGCGGGCGACTTCTTGGCCGTTCTTGTACAGGATCAGGCTGGGGATCGAGCGAATGCCCAATTGCCCGGCCAGTTGCTGATTGGTTTCGCTGTCCAGCTTGGCCAGTCGGCACGCACCCACCAACTGACTGGCCGCTTGTTCAAACACAGGCGCAAAGGCTTTGCATGGCCCGCACCATTCAGCCCACACATCCACCAGCAAAGGCAGATCACCTATGATCTGGCTGGCGTAATCGGTTTGCTTTAAATCGAAGGGTTTAGCGATCAGCACCTCATTTTTGCAGCGCCCGCATTTAGGGTGCTCGCCCACGCGCGCAGCAGGGATGCGGTTAAGGCCGTTGCAGTGAGGGCAGGGGATGAGCAGCGGGTCGGTCATGTCAAATACTCCAATCGTTCTGTGGCGTGCAGTTCAGCAGATGTTCATCAAGCCCGCCACTGGTGGTGACGTATCTACTCACACGGTGTCTGTGTCGCATCTAGACGGTGAATCCAGTCGCCGTTGTTGCGAAAACCTAAAAATGAAACGAATTACGACCAGTTGGTCGAAGCCTATGACCTTGAGCACCGACCGATGCCCAAAGTCAGTGGTGTCGACGTGTTGCGCTCAACGTACGACAAATTCGCTGGCTGGCGGATCGTTTTAAAGTGCCGGTAGAGATGTTTATTTGAGCGTGTCGGCCTGCAACACGCTGTCCAGCGTGGCATCCACCAAGCCTTTGCTCATTTCCACCAGTTGCAAGCTGGCAAACGTCAGACTGTGGCTGGTTTTAGGGCTGGCGACTTGGCTTTCTGCACAGAGCGCCGTGGCACTGCTGAGTAACTGAGCCGCTAGTTCCAGCGCCAGCTTAATGGGGATACCCGCGTTGACACTGAACAGGCAATCGCCGGTCAGGCTGTGGCCAAAAGGGGTAGGGTGAGTGATCAGGGGCATAAATTAACTCCACTATAAATTTGAAGTTGCCACCTATCGCCGTCAAACGAAGGGTGGCAACTGTGTGCAGGTTGACGGACCGGTCATAGTGGAACCCGGCGCACCCGAGGATGCCCCACACACAATCGCCATAACAATCATTCGGGCACGAAAGCGCGCGAACGAATTTTTAGAGCATGCGTTCCACTATGAAGAGCCCGACCGTCAAACCGGGTCACGAATGTGTCGTGACGTCGGCGAGGATAGGGGTTGGCGCAAAGAGGGTCAATCAGCTGATGGGTAGTCCGTTTCTTTGGCGGGTACTTACGTCTTGAGCGGGAACGCCACACATCCTGTAGGAACAGCCGGTCGACGCTCAATTGCTCGCGATCTTTTGATCTTCAAACGTCAAGATCAAAAGATCGCAGCCTTCGGCAGCTCCTACAGGTGTCTTTCGCGTTACTACTCAGCGATTATCCATTCCATCTGCCAGCCATCTTGTCTTTGCCCCAAGGTCTTGGCCAAACACAGCATCGGCGGCACAGGCACGACCTATCCAATTTGACCTGATGCCAAATCCCCGTAGGAGCTGCCGCAGGCTGCGATCTTTTGATCTTTTAAAAGCTCGCGAGCAATTGAGCGTCGACTGGTTGCTCCTACTGACGAATAGTGTCGTTGCCACGCTATTACTGGGCTAACCACACTGTATGAATAAGAATCTCGGTTCTTACTATCTCAGCACGAGCATTTTAGTTTTAATCATTTATGGGTCGCAGGCAGCAGGTCTTATGAGGTTTGCCGGCGTTTTAATTTCTATAGGCATTAAATCTAGTTTAGATGCAGATCCTCAAGTTTTTTATTTGGAACTCGCTAGCGCCGAGTGAAGCCAAAAGAGCAGGAGCAGCCGGTCGACGCTCGATTGCTCGCGATCTTTAAGATCAAAAGATCGCGAGCAAGCTCGCTCCTACAGGGGCTAATACCTCAAGACGAACAACTAATCTCTAAATGCTTACCCCACTCCGGTGGCCGTTCGGCGTAGCTTTGCATGCCCGGCTGTTCGGTAAACGGTTGGGTGAGGACGGTGTGTAATCGCTGAACTTCGCTGTAGTCCCCGGCTTCAGCCGCGTCGATGGCCTTTTGCGCCAAGTAGTTGCGCAAGATGTACAGCGGGTTGACCGCGTGCATGCGCTCGCGGCGTTGCTGTGGGTCGATCTCGCCCTCGCGGTTCACGCGGGCAACGTACAGCGCGGCCCATTGGTCAAAGGCCTCAAGGTCAACAAATTCGTCGCGCAGGCGGGCGACGGCTTGCTCGGCGGGTTCGTCACCCAAGCGGCGCAAGAACAAGGTGTAGTCGATGGCGCTCCCCTGCATGCGCTGCAGCAGGTCTTCTACTAACGTTTGGTCGCCGTCTTCAGCGGTCGTCAGGCCCAAACGGCGGCGCATCAGGTCGAGGTAGTGCGCCTGGTACAACGGCAAGAACAGGTCGAGTGTTTCGCGCAGGGCTTCAACGCTGATAAAGGGTGTCAGGGCTTGAGCCAAAGCGCTGAGGTTCCACTGGCCAATAGGCACTTGGTTACTGAAGGAGTAGCGCCCTTGCTGGTCGGAGTGGTTGCAGATGAAGCGCGCGTCAAAGTCGTCGAGGAAGGCAAACGGGCCAAAGTCGAAGGTGATACCCAAAATCGACATGTTGTCGGTGTTCATCACCCCGTGACAAAACCCATACGCTTGCCATTTGGCGATCAGCTCGGCGTTGCGCTCAACGCTTTTCTGGAACATCGCTAAGTAGGGCTCCGGCTGTTCTAGGCACTGCGGGTAGTGCAGGGCCAGTACGTGTTCGCCCAGTTGCTTTTGCTGTTCTGGGCGCTGGGTGTAATAGAAGTACTCAAAGTGCCCAAAGCGGATATGGCTATGAGCCAGACGCAACACCATGGCGCCGCGCTCCTGTTTTTCACGCCAGACCGGAGTGTCCGAACCGATCACGCACAGCGCGCGACTGGTAGGGATGCCCAGCGCGTGCAAGGCTTCGGAGGCGAGAAACTCACGGATGGATGAGCGCAACACCGCACGGCCATCGCCCATGCGCGAGTAGGGCGTCATCCCGGCGCCTTTGAGGTGCAAGTCCCAATGCTCGCCCGCTTCGTTATAGACCTCGCCCAGAAGCAGCCCACGGCCGTCGCCCAGTTGCGGGTTGTAAGAGCCGAACTGATGGCCCGAGTAGACCATGGCGCGGGGCTCGGCATCCGCCCATAAGGTGTGGCCACCAAACAGTTTGGCAAATACGGGGTCGTGAGCCTCAGCCGGGTCGAGATCGAGTAAAGCCATTGCTGCCTCGCTGGCCACTACCAGCCGTGGAGCGTCGAGAGGGTCGGGCAGCACGTGGGTTGAGAACGCGTCACCCAAACGGGCGAAACGGTTGTCAAAGGTCAGTTCGTCGAGGGCTTTCATAGCGCTCTCCAGCAAAGTGTGTGTGGACCGCCAACCCTGCGCCAGCTCCTACGCACAGCAGAAGCTGCGCCGTCTGCCACAGATGTGCTAGCCGGGCTTGTCTTGTTGGGGCTTTTGGCCCTCCTCCGGGCGATCAATCGGCACCAGCTTGTATTCCTGATTGCTGGTGTTTTTGAGGTACACCTCCATCTGCTGGAACGAGATGTTGATGTGGTGTTTCTTGAACTCGTTGTTGATAAAACGGTTCACTTCGTCGAGCACCGGGTTGCGGTCGCCTAGGTCTCGGACGTGCATTCGCAGTTCATGGTCTAACGTACTTTGGCCAAAGCTAAGAAAGAACACGTGCGGCTCGGGGTCTTTGAGGACGCGCGGGTTATCGTGCGCGGCCTTGAGCAGCAGTTGCTTGACTAAGTCCAGGTCAGAACCGTAATCGACGCCCAGCTTGAGGGTTACGCGGGTGATGGTATCGGTCAGTGACCAGTTGATCAGTTGCCCGGTAATGAAGGTTTTGTTCGGGACAATGATGTCTTTGCGATCAAAGTCGGTGATGGTGGTCGCGCGGATGCGGATCTTGCTCACGGTACCCGATAAGTTGCCGATGGTGATGGTGTCGCCAATCCGTACTGGGCGCTCGAAGAGGATCATGATGCCGGAGATGAAGTTGGCGAAGATTTCCTGCATCCCGAAGCCCAAGCCGACAGAGAGCGCAGCCACCAACCACTGCAACTTGTCCCAGCTCACGCCCAAGGTCGAGAGGGTGGCGACAAAGCCAATGCCGATAATCACGTAGGTCAGCAAGGTCGTGGTGGCGTAAGCGCTGCCTTGGGCCAGATCGAGGCGTGACAACACCAACACCTCGAGTAAACCGGGCAGGTTGCGTGCGAGCGCAATACTGATGCCGATGATGACCAGCGCACCCACCACGTCGCCAATGCTGATCGGCACCATGCTCATGTTGGCGCCGGTTCCGCTGGTGTATTCATACAAGGTGAAGTTGTCGAGGTAGGAAAAGACTGAAATCAAGTCGGCCCACACCCAATACAACACACCGATAAAGGTGGCGAGCAAAGCCAGACGAATCAGGCGTAGCGATTGCTGGTTAACCTGTTCGATGTCCAATGTCGGTTCTTCGATAATGGCGTCGTTGCCTTCACCTGCTTCTTTGGCGGCCTGGCGCTTGGCCAGTGCGCGTTGATATGCAAGCCGCCGGGCGGCGACCGCGAGGCCGCGCACAAAGGTCGCTTCAGCCACCATCCAGAACATCAGCAGATACAGGGTGTTGATCAACCGGTCACTGAGTTTGAGCGCGGTGTAGTAGTAGCCAAAACATACGGCCACAAACAGAGCGAGGGGCAGCAGGGCGAAGGCAAACCCGAGTAGCTTGCGCAGGCGATAGGCTTTTTTCTCGGTTTGGTTGTTGAGTATCAATCGGCACAGCAACAACGCCATGGCGGCGTAGCACGTCAACACCACAAGGATGCCTAACACGTCATCTGCCAGCGCCGCCGGTTGCTGTTCGGCAAACGCCACCACGGCCACCAGTGCCAACACCACAAAGCCGAGTTTGCGAATCCAGTTTTGCAAGAAGGCAACCAGCGGCGTCTCCCAGCGAAAATGCAGTTCGGCCACGCCGCCCGGCGCCAGAATTCTGTAGGCGGTGTAAAACACCAGCCAAGCTTGGGCCATTTGCATCAACGCGGCACCGGTATTGGCGTTCATCCCTCGGCCATCGGCTTGTAAGGCGTACCCGCACAGGGCTAAGGCCAACGAAACCGGCATGGCCAACAAGATGTTGATCAAAATCGCCCTTGGCGTGTGCCACTGGCTGTCGCGCTTAAAGTGGCCAATGTCGTTGTGGATATCGTTGAGCTTGTTGTACAGGTACTTGCGCTTCCACAGCAGCCCCACCATCACGAGCACAAAGGGCAAAAACAACAGTGGGCGTTGTATCAGGCCCTCTGCCAGCTCAGTGATGCTGGAACCCCACGGTAAAGTGATGAGTTGTTGCTTAAGATGACGCGGGGCTGATTCCAGCCAGTCCAAGTCCAGTGGCTTGTTGCTAGGGATCCAGAACATCTGCTCTTCCAGCGTTGCCCGCAGGTTCTGAGCAGTGCTGAGCAATTGCTTCTGGTTCAGTTGCAGGTTGATCGACTCGCTGAGCAGCGAACTGAGTTCGCGGTTTAAACGGTCCAGCAAGTCACTGCGAGTGTTGACCAGTTCGAGCAGAGTTTTTCGCAGCTGCGGGTTCACCTGATCGGCGGGCTGGGTCGACAGCAGATTGTCGACGTAGGTGACCGGGTTGCTGATCAACTCGCGCTGTTGATTGATCTCAAATTGGTACAAGCGAATATCAGCGATTTCATCCGCCAAATTCTTGTCCATTTTTTGCAGCCGCGGCAGCGCTTGCTTCTGCTGATAAAGAATTTTGGATAGCAACAAGCTGCCCTTCAGCACGTTGATCTGCTCATCCAGTGCTTGGTCACTCTGGGTGACGTTGTCCAGTTGCTGCTTGGTTTCAAGATTCTGCTGGGTCACCACGTTGAGGCGGTCAGTGCTGCGTAAAAGGTAATCCGAGAGTTTGAGGTTGGTCGCGCTTTCGGTCGCTAGCAGGCTGCTGCTGCCGGATTTTTGAGCCTCGATCGACTGTTCTGTCACGGTCTGTTGAGACTGGGCAAGACGCTTTTTGTTGATCAGGGTTTGCAGGTCCTGAATTTCTTGGTCCTGACGCGTGGTTTTCTCAAGTAGCAAATCGTGCTGGCTGCCACTTAAATCTTGCAGTTGGCTGTTGCCCGCCAGTTCTTGGCGGCGCAGGGCGATTAAGGCCGTAAGCGCTGCGGACTCGGCACTGAGCTGATTACGCTGGTCAGCAGTAAGCACTTTGCCATTGTCGCGACCGACTTTAAGGATGTTGCTGATTTGCTGAATGCGGGTCTGGCTGTTGCTGATCTCGGCTTGTGCGCGCTCGGGGCGGGTCTGGGCTGCGATGCTCTGGCTATTGGCGCCGGCCAGCGCTTTTTGCAATTCACCTTGCTCTGTGGTGCGTTCGGCCAGCATTTGCTCTAGCTGCTGTACCGATAGCGGGGCGTAACGCTGCTCGACAGGCACCGCTTTAGTCGCCTTGAGACGCGCCAGCTCATGTTGGTTCTCAAGGGTTTGGCGCGGCGCACGGTTGAGCTGATCTTTGACTTCGCTCAGGCGTTGCTCGTAATCGGCTTTGTTGCTCAGCAGTGACAACGTCTGCTCAAGCACTGCCTGCAAGGCTTTTTGGTCAGCCTCAGGCAGTTTGCGATCAGCAATTTTATCCAAGCTGAGCTGAACGGACTCGGGAGTCGGCGCGTCAGCCGCTTGGGCTGGGCCAACGCATAGGCTCAGACCGAGCAGGACTGTTGCGAAAAACGTACGCAGAATGGGCATAAAATCCGGTCAAGCAAGCAGGGGGAAGTTAAAAGTTTAGAGGAACAACCCCGGGCCTGGGACACTTCCTTCCGGGAATCTGACGCCCACTTTGCCTATCTTGTTCCCGTCCATGGCCGCAACCGTCCAGATCGTGTTGTTCCACTCGACTTGGTCGCCGACCACCGGTGCGCCGCCGACTTTTTGCGCAATAAAGCTGCTAAGTGGAAGGTTGGGGTTGATGCCGTCGAGCTTCAGCCCGTAAAGCGCTGAGACTGCGCCCAACTCAGCGTCGCCTTCTAGAACAAAGTCGCCGAAGAAACGCAGATCCAACCCGCGAGTTGGGGGTTGGCTGAACAGCTTGCCGAGGGCGGACAAGTTGTGTTCATGGCCGATCACACACAACAAATCACCGATTTCCAGCGTTGTACTGCCCGACGGATGCAGCAGTTTTTGATCTCGAAACAGTGCGGCAATACGGGTGCCTTCAGGCATTTTCAGTTCACGCAGGGCGGCACCGATGCACCAGTTTTGTGCGTCTAGGCGATAAACGAACAACTCCCACTCGCTCGTAACGTGTACTTCCAGAGCTGAACGCGAGATCGGTGCGAGGTCAGGCGGGACGGTAACTTTGAGCAACTTGGCGACCCACGGCAGGCTTGTGCCTTGCACCAAAAGAGACACCAGCACGATAAAGAAAGCGAGGTTGAAATACAGCTGCGCGTTCGGCAAGCCAGCCATCAGCGGGAATACCGCCAAAATAATCGGTACCGCACCGCGCAAGCCTACCCACGAAATGAAGGCTTTCTCGCGCACGTGGAACGCTTTAAAAGGCAGCAGGCCGACCATCACCGACAGTGGGCGAGCGAGCAGAATCATCCACAGGGCCAAGATCAGTGCAGGTACGGCGATCGGCAGCAGATCGTGAGGCGTGACCAGCAAGCCCAACACCAAGAACATCCCGATCTGCGCCAGCCAGGCCATGCCGTCGAGCATGTGCAAAATGCCGTGACGGCTGCGAATCGGGCTGTTACCCAGCACCAGACCGCATAGGTAGACGGCCAAGAAGCCGCTGCCGTGCAGGGCGTTGGTCAGGGCAAAGACGACCAGCCCACCGGCGATCACCAGAATCGGATACAAACCATTGGCCAAATGGATCCGGTTAACCATTTGCAACATCAACCAGCCACCGGCCAAGCCCACAATGGCGCCAATACCGAACTCACGCAGTAAATCGAGCAGCAGGCTTGCATGTAGCGTGGTTTCACCGCTGGCGAGCATGTCGATCAGGGTGACAGTCAAAAATACCGCCATCGGATCGTTACTGCCGGATTCAATCTCAAGGCTGGCCGAGACTCGCTCGTTCAAACCCTTGCCGCCGAGCAGCGAGAACACTGCCGCCGCATCGGTTGAGCCGACAATCGCACCGATCAATAAGCCTTGAATCAGATTAAGGTTAAACAGCCACGCCGCCATGAGGCCGGTCAGCCCGGTGGTGATCATCACCCCTACCGTGGCTAGGGAGAGGGCGGGCCATAATGCCACCCTAAAGCTTGAAACCCGCGTGCGTAGGCCGCCGTCGAGCAAAATCACCGCCAAGGCGAGGTTGCCCACCAAGTACGCAGTGGGGTAATTGTCGAAAATAATACCGCCGCCATCCACACCAGCGGCCATGCCCACGGCGAGAATAATCACCAGAATCGGGATGCCTAGGCGTGAAGACAAAGAGCTGACCAGAATACTTGCGCCCACCAGCAACGCGCCGATCAAGAACAGGCTGTTGATGGTTGTCGCATTCAAAGGCTGCACTCCAGACAAGACATAAAAGATAGGGCGTAACCATGCAGGCTACGTGCCAGCGATTCTAACCTGCGGTATTGGCGCGCTGTCAAAAAGCTTTTGAGGCGGGAGCAGGTTATCGGTGACCAATGAATTGGCTTTTCCCTACACAAAATCTGGAACGGGCCTGCATTTTTATGTTGGGCAAATTGTGTCTACTCCAGACTTTGTTTAAGCGTGGACGAGTCATGAAGCCGACAACTGCGACGATTGGCAGCCCGAGTGAGCTGTACACCGTGTCTATCCCAAAGTTTGTACTGTTGTATCTGATGACCGGTGGCGGTTTTTTGTTCTACTGGTCTTACCGTAATTGGGCGTTTTACAAAAAGACAGATGGCGTTTCGATTACCCCGGTCATGCGCGGTCTGTTCTGGCCGTTTTTTACATTAGAGCTGTTTGAAAAGATCCAGAGCGGCCTAGACAAGGCGCGCCAGCCTCTCTGTTGGCATCCCGAAAGTAGAGCCTTATTGATCATGCTGCTGGTCATGCTCTCAGTGTTGTTATTGACCTTTTTTGATCGGCCTTTGGACAGACTGTTTATTTGTGCGGCCAATATTGTTTTGTTCATCTGCATTGGCTGCTTATTTATCGGGGCCCAGCGCGCGATCAACGTGTTGCAGAGCAATAACTGCTAGGCGGTCTGTTGGGGCTGCAATAGCGCAGTGATGTGTGGGTTGTTTACTTGGCGTTTACTTCGCCGCTCTGAGTGACAGGTCGATTTTTCTAGAGCCACGTGACGGCTTTTTCCGGCCCATAAAAAAACCGAGCACCTTCTCAGGTGCCCGGTTTTTTTTGCCAGCATTCAGCCCATTGGCGATTAACCGATGGTCATCAAGCTCGCGTTACCCCCTGCAGCGGCGGTGTTCACACTCAGTGCGCGCTCAATTACCAGGCGTTCCAGGGCGATGTTGGTTTCGCCTTGGGACAAACCTTGCACGCCAACAATGGCGCCTGCACGCTTGGCCACTTGCTGGCACACCTCGCGCAGTTGGTCGCTGTCGCCGTGGTGCAAGACGGCGTCGAAGATCACGTCGTCTTTGCTCCAATCCGCCACCCGTTTGATGCGCGCCTGCACTTCTTTTGGCAGACGGCTAAACAGGGCTTTGCTCAGATCGCTTTCCGGCATCACTGCTGAGCTGCCCACGGCCAACACCGCCGCCAGTTGGGTGAGCAGATCGCTTTCAGTCTCGGCCAAGCACAGTACGTGCTCGCGAGGCAGAATGGCGTAACTGTTGCGCTCGCCAGTTGGGCCGTTTAGCAGGCGGGTGATACCGCTTTGTGAGTGAGCTGCGAACGCGTTGCACAGCTCAGCCAACGCCGCTTGCTCATTGCTTTGCGCCCATACTTGCAGCGCCTTAAGCGGCTTGCTCAAGCCTTCGCGGGCTTGTGTGTCAGGCGCGCTGATAGCGTCGACTTTGGCGAACGATTGTTCAATCGCATCGCTTGGGCGGGTCGATAACAGACGGAACAGGTACAGCGGACCACCGGCTTTAGGGCCTGTGCCCGACAAGCCTTCGCCGCCGAACGGCTGTACACCGACCACTGCGCCGACGATGTTGCGGTTAACGTAGACGTTACCGGCATTGACGTTGTTGATCACTTTGGCGATGGTTTCGTCGATGCGGGTATGAACGCCCAAGGTCAGGCCATACCCCGAAGCATTGATCTGGGCGATTAACTGGTCGATGTCTTTACGCTTGTAACGCACCACGTGCAGTACCGGGCCAAAGATCTCGCGTTGCAGCTCGTCGAAGCTCTCCAGTTCAATCAGAGTCGGCATCACGAAGGTGCCGCGCTTGGACTCTTCAATATCAGCGATGGCCATTTGGAAGACATTACGGCCTTTGTCGCGCATGCCTTGGATGTGCTTCTCGATCCCAGCCTTAGCTTCGGCATCAATCACCGGGCCGATGTCTACGCTCAGGCGCTCCGGGTTGCCCATGCGCGATTCAGCCATGGCCCCTTTGAGCATTTCGATCACGCGGTCTGCCGAGTCTTCCTGCAAGCACAGTACGCGCAATGCTGAGCAACGCTGACCGGCACTGTCGAATGCCGAGGACACCACGTCGATGACCACTTGTTCGGTCAGGGCCGAGGAGTCGACGATCATGGCGTTCTGGCCACCTGTTTCGGCGATCAGCGGGATTGGGCGCCCTTGAGCATCCAAACGTCCGGCAATGTTGCGTTGCAACAGGCGAGCGACTTCGGTAGAGCCGGTAAACATCACGCCTTTGACCCGATCGTCACCGACCAGACGTGCGCCCACGGTTTCGCCACGGCCTGGTAGCAATTGCAGCACGCCTTCTGGAATACCGGCTTCCAGCAGGATACGTACCGCTTGCGCAGCCACCAGCGGCGTTTGTTCCGCAGGTTTGGCCAGTACCGGGTTACCGGCCGCCAGCGCTGCGGCCACTTGGCCGCTGAAAATCGCCAGCGGGAAGTTCCATGGGCTGATGCACACCACAGGGCCCAATGGGCGGTGGGCGTTGTTGGTCAGGTCGTTGCGCGCCTGCACCGCGTAGTAACGCAAGAAGTCCACTGCTTCGCGAACTTCGGCAATGGCGTTGGCGTAGGTCTTGCCCGCTTCGCGAGCCAGCAAGCCCATCAGCGGCTGGATCTCGGCTTCCATCTGATCAGCGGCGCGTTCCAAGATGGCGGCGCGCTCTGTCGGCGGGGTGGCTTGCCAGATCGGCGCCACGTTCACTGCGCACTGGATCGCATTGTCCGCGTCTTCAACTGTGGCTTCTTGCACATAACCCACCACATCGCGCAGATCCGCCGGGTTCAAAACCGCCGCCGGAACTTGGGTGCTGGAGGCGCAGCCCAGTGTCGGCAAGGCTTTCCAGTCGTTATGAGCGCTCGCTAGGAGTGCACAAGATAACGACGCCAAGCGATGTTCGTTTGCCATGTCGATGCCGCTGGAGTTGGCGCGTTCGCTGCCATACAAGTCGCGTGGCAAGGGGATGCGCGGGTGGGGCAAGCCGAAGCTGCCTTCAGCCGTGGCCATTTGCTCGATCTGGCTGACAGGGTCGGCCACCAATTGGTGAATCGAGATCGTGTGGTCTGCAATGCGGTTAACGAATGAGGTATTGGCGCCGTTTTCTAGCAGGCGACGAACCAAGTAAGCCAGAAGGGTTTCGTGAGTGCCGACAGGTGCGTACACGCGGCACGGACGGTTCAGCTTACCTTCAGAGATCTTGCCCACAACTTGCTCGTATAGGGGTTCACCCATGCCGTGCAGGCACTGGAACTCGTACTGGCCTGGGTAGTAGTTCTGACCGGCAATGTGATAAATGGCCGACAAAGTATGGGCGTTGTGTGTAGCAAACTGCGGGTAGATCGCCTCTGGCACGGCCAGCAGTTTTTTCGCACAAGCAACGTAGGAAACGTCGGTGTATACCTTGCGCGTGTACACCGGATAGCCTTCCAGACCTTCGACTTGGGCGCGTTTGATTTCGCTGTCCCAGTAAGCGCCTTTTACCAAACGGATCATCAAGCGGTGACGGCTGCGGCGTGCCAGATCAATCACGTAGTCGATCACGTATGGGCAACGCTTTTGATACGCCTGGATCACGAAACCAATGCCGTTCCAGCCGCTTAGTTCCGGCTCGAAGCACAGACGTTCGAGCAAATCGAGGGACAGCTCCAGGCGGTCGGCTTCTTCAGCGTCGATGTTGAGGCCGATGTCATATTTCTTGGCCAGCAAGGTCAGCGACAGAAGGCGCGGGTACAACTCATCCATAACGCGCTCGTACTGGGCGCGGCTGTAACGCGGGTGCAGAGCTGACAACTTGATCGAGATGCCTGGACCTTCATAGATTCCACGACCGTTAGAGGCTTTGCCGATCGAGTGAATAGCTTGTTCGTACGACGCGAGGTACTTTTGCGCGTCATGCTCGGTCAGTGCGGCTTCGCCAAGCATGTCGTAGGAATAGCGAAAGCCTTTGGCTTCGAAACGCGTGGCATTGGCCAGCGCTTCGGCGATCGTTTCGCCGGTGACAAACTGCTCGCCCATCAAGCGCATGGCCATGTCGACGCCTTTACGGATCATCGGCTCGCCGCTTTTGCCGATGATGCGGCTCAGGGAGGAGGTCAACCCTGCCTCGTTGTGCGTGGATACCAGTTTGCCGGTCAGCAACAGGCCCCACGTTGCGGCGTTTACGAACAGCGATGGGCTGTTGCCCAAGTGCGGGTGCCAGTTGCCGGTGCTGATCTTGTCGCGTATCAGTGCGTCGCGGGTGCCTTTGTCCGGGATGCGCAGCAGCGCTTCGGCCAGACACATCAATGCCACGCCTTCTTGGGAAGACAAGGAGAACTCTTGCAGCAGGCCTTGCACGATACCGGCGCGGCCACCGGCACTCTTTTGATTGCGCAGTTTTTCAGCAATCGAAGCGGCCAGGGTTTGGGTGGCTTCAGCCATCGGGGCAGGCAGACGGGCTTGCTCCAGCAGCATCGGCACCACTTCAGGCTCCGGGCGACGGTAGGCCGAAGTGATTGCCGCGCGCAGTACCGATTGCGGCAGGATGCTTTCGGCAAACTCCAAGAAGCACTGATGGGTGTGATCGGTGTTTGCGTCGTCAGCGTCATCGCTGGTGCTGCCAGGGATGCCGTTCAACTCGGCCAGGGTTGCACCACCCTCGAGTTTTTCCAGGTAATTAAAGATTGCCTGTTTGATCAGCCAGTGTGGCGTGCGATCAATCGAGGTTGCGGCGGCCTTGAGGCGTTCGCGGGTTGGGTCGTCAAGTTTGACCCCAAGGGTGGTGGTAGCCATATTTTTATCCTCATGGGTGCCACATTTGCGCGGCAGCAGCTGGCGGCAAGATTAGCTCCACACAAAGAGAGGTGCAACCTAGTGCAACCCGTTTTTTTTCGATTGGTCGACGCTTCGTCAGTATTTCTTCAAGCGACTCACAGGAGTGCTCCTCAAAGGTACATTTGTGCAGGTGTTGGGTAGTTTTTGCTCCGAAAAGGAGCAAAAACTACTGTTAGGAAAGAAAACTCGACAAGGTGCAACTGGCAGCACAGAAATTGGTTGCACCTTATTTGCTTTGTTGCATAGCATTCGGCGCTTAGGTGCAACCACCTGAACAACAGGTGGATCGGCTGATACTTTTCCTGGGGAAACGTCAGTCATAAACGCGCGGCCAGGTTTATCGTCTCAAACAGGACGTTTGTGAGCGTACGGCCAGTCCGCCGCTAAACATAAAAACAATGCCAGGGCTTAATCGAATGAGTGTAAGTAACCCAACCTTGATCACGTTCGTGATCTACATCGCGGCAATGGTGCTGATTGGCTTGATGGCCTATCGCTCCACCAATAACCTTTCAGACTATATTCTCGGCGGCCGAAGCCTGGGCAGCGTGGTAACCGCTTTGTCCGCTGGCGCTTCTGATATGAGTGGCTGGTTGTTGATGGGCCTGCCGGGTGCCATTTACATGTCCGGTTTGTCTGAAAGCTGGATTGCCATCGGTCTGGTGGTCGGAGCCTACTTAAACTGGCTGTTTGTGGCAGGTCGCTTGCGGGTGCAGACCGAACACAACGGTGACGCGCTGACTTTGCCTGACTATTTCGCCAGCCGTTTTGAAGACAAAAGCGGACTGCTGCGCATTATTTCGGCGGTTGTGATTTTGGTGTTCTTCACCATCTACTGCGCCTCCGGCATCGTGGCCGGCGCCCGTTTATTTGAAAGTACCTTTGGAATGCCGTACGAGACAGCGCTTTGGGCGGGTGCTGCGGCAACCATCGCTTACACCTTTATCGGCGGTTTTCTGGCCGTGAGCTGGACGGACACCGTTCAGGCCACCCTGATGATTTTTGCGTTGATCCTCACGCCAATTATCGTGCTGCTGGCAACTGGTGGTGTTGACACTACTTTCTTGGCCATTGAGGCCAAAGACCCTTCTAACTTTGACATGCTCAAAGGCACCACCTTCATTGGCATCATCTCGCTGATGGGCTGGGGCCTCGGTTACTTCGGCCAGCCGCATATTCTGGCGCGCTTCATGGCCGCCGATTCGGTGAAGTCGATTGCTAAGGCGCGTCGTATCTCCATGACCTGGATGATCCTGTGCTTGGTCGGTACTGTGGCTGTGGGCTTTTTCGGTATCGCGTACTTTTCAGCGAACCCGGACGTGGCTGGCCCGGTCAACGAGAACCCTGAGCGGGTATTCATCGAACTGGCCAAACTGCTGTTCAACCCATGGATTGCCGGTGTTCTGTTGTCGGCTATCCTGGCGGCGGTCATGAGTACCTTGAGCTGCCAGTTGTTGGTGTGTTCCAGCGCCCTCACCGAAGACTTCTATAAAACTTTCCTACGCAAAAATGCCTCCCAAAAGGAGTTGGTCTGGGTGGGGCGCGCCATGGTGCTACTGGTTGCCTTAATTGCTATCGCACTGGCTGCCAACCCTGAGAACCGTGTGCTGGGTCTTGTGAGCTACGCATGGGCAGGTTTTGGTGCTGCGTTTGGTCCAGTAGTTCTGATCTCGGTACTGTGGAAAGGCATGACTCGTAATGGTGCGCTGGCCGGTATTTTGGTCGGTGCCATCACTGTGATCGTCTGGAAACACTTCAGCCTGCTGGGTCTGTACGAAATCATCCCGGGCTTCATCTTCGCTAGCATCGCCATTGTGGTGGTCAGCGCCTTGGGTCAAGGCCCAAGCAAGAAGATGGTTGAGCGTTTTGAGGCTGCGGAAAAAGACTTCCAATTGCATCACTGAGTGCGCTGAGCGTCGGCTTAAGTATCAAGTGGTAGAAAACGGCCCGTCTCCTTTGGAGGCGGGCCGTTTTCATTGAGGTTTCATTAAAGTCTGAAGAAAAAAGAAAGAAGCTTTGTGCGAAGTATTTGTGTAATGGCAAGGAAGGGTCTGATTATGCTTTTTGCAGCAAAACTCCAACTAGCTTTGTCTTAGCGCTCGCTTTTGAGCGCTATCTCAAGGAGCTTTGCCATGAGCAATAAAGTAATCAGAGGCGGCATTTCACTGAGTGAAATTCCTTTTCAGTTTCAAAGCCAATATGTTTGGACCATTCAGTTGTACGGTGTGCAGGCCAGCGGCAGTCACAAGCAACTCGGGTTCATCAGCGAGCCCACGGAAATTAAAGAGCCATGGAGCTTTACCTTTCACGTTGACGATAACCACGTGACTGGCGACGTCGAAATGTACGGTATTCGTGTTGAAGTTCTGGATGGCGTAGTAGTCGTTGCTGATGCCGTTCATCATTTTCCCGTCGACAGGGAGGGGGACGCTCCCACCCTTCAGCAACTGATATTACGGCCCCAGTACATATAAGTAAGACACGAGGAGGGTGTGTGAAGAGGCATACCCACCTGACGTTAATCGCTGCACAGGGTAAACTTCGCCCCCTGCGCAGGAGCAACCATGAACTATCGTCACGCCTTCCACGCCGGTAACCACGCCGACGTTCTTAAACATATCGTCTTGACCCGTCTCATCGCGTTGATGTCGCGTAAAGAGCAGCCTTTTGCTTACCTCGACACCCACGCCGGATTGGGTTTGTACGACCTTCAGGGCGATCAGGCCTCTCGCACGGGCGAATACCTGGAAGGCGTCGCACGCTTGTGGGGGCGAAAAGACCTGCCAGCGATGACGGCGGATTACATGCAAGTGCTGCACAAGATGAACCCTGAGGGTGAGTTGCGTTACTACCCCGGTTCGCCTGAGCTAGCGCGGCGTCCAGCCCGCTCACAAGACCGCGTCTTGCTGAACGAAAAACACCCTGAAGACGGCGTGATGCTCAAGGCCAACATGAAGGGCGACCGTCGAGTTGCTGTGCACTTGGGCGAAGGTTGGCACGTACCGCGTGCGCTGCTGCCAGTGGCGGAAAAACGTGCCGTGATGCTGATCGACCCACCGTTTGAAAAACTCGACGAAATGCAGCGTTGCGTGGAGTCGTTGAAAGACGCCATCAGCCGTATGCGTCAGACCGTTGTTGCGATTTGGTACCCGATCAAGGACAAACGCCAACTGCGTCGTTTCTATCAGGATCTGGCCGCCTCAGGCGCACCGAAGTTGTTGCAGGTCGAGTTGTTTGTGCATCCGCTGGACACGCCCAACAGCCTGAACGGCTCGGGTCTGGCAATTGCCAATCCGCCTTGGGGGCTGGAAGAAGAGCTGCGTGAACTGCTGCCGTGGTTGGCCAAAACCTTGGGGCAAACCCAGGGTGGTTGGCAGATGGAATGGATAATCGCTGAGTAGCAGCGCTAAACACTCGCGTAGGAGCTGCCGCAGCCTGCGGCAGCTCCTACGTGAGTGCTTAGCATCAGGTCAAATCGGGCAGGTCACGCCTGTACCGCCAATGCCGCAGTAGCCTTGCGGGTTTTTCGCTAGGTATTGCTGGTGGTACGCCTCGGCGAAGTACACCGTCGGGGCTTGGTCGATTTCAGTGGTGATGGTGTCCAAACCTGCCTTGGTCAATTCAGCCTGGTAGGCGGCCTTGCTGGCTTGGGCTGCGTCTAGTTGTTCTGGCGTGGTGCAGTAGATCACCGAGCGGTACTGGGTGCCGATGTCGTTGCCTTGGCGCATGCCTTGGGTCGGGTTGTGCAGTTCCCAAAACATCTTCAGCAAGTCTTCGTATTTCACCTTTGCCTGATCGTAAACCACCAGCACCACTTCAGTGTGGGCTGTCAGGCCCGAGCACACTTCTTCATAGGTTGGGTTGGGGGTGTGACCGCCCGCGTAACCTACGACAGTGCTCACCACGCCATCACGCTGCCAGAACTTGCGTTCTGCGCCCCAGAAGCAACCTAAACCAAAGATCGCAAAACCTACATCGTCCATAAACGGTCCCAGCAGCGGGTTGCCGTTGACGAAATGAGTCTCTGGCAGCGCCATCGGTGTTTCGCGCCCCGGTAGGGCTTGATCTTGAGTCGGTAGCACGTTTTTGTTCACCAGGATTTCCGAGCGTAAGACCATTTTTCAAGTCCTCTCAGTCAGATTGTAGGAAGTTAGACAGCCAGTGTGCCCGAGTGTTACGCCGCTGTCAGGTCAGTGGTCCGCGCGGGTAGCGTTTAAGTCTGTGTTGCAGTTCGGCGCCGGGGATCGGGCGATCGAAGAGGTAGCCTTGGCCGACGTCGCAGCCATGGCGGCGCAAAAAAGCCAGTTGGGCTGAGGTTTCGATGCCTTCGGCCACAACTTTTAGCTTGAGGTTATGAGCCATGGCAATCACGGCGGACGTAATCTCCATGTCGTTTTGGTTATCGGGGATGTCTTTGATAAAGCTGCGGTCGATTTTAATGATGTCGATCGGGAATTTTTTTAGGTAGCTGAGCGAGGAGTAACCGGTGCCGAAATCGTCCATGGCTAAGGTCAGGCCAAGTTCTTTGAGCTGACCCAGTTGCAGGCGGGTATCGTCGGTAGCCTCTAACAGCAGCCCTTCAGTTAGCTCAAGTTCCAGCAAGGCCGGGGGCAGTTGTTCTTCTTTGAGGATGCTGGCTATGGAAGCCACTAACTCGGGGTCGGCAAACTGCTTGGGCGATAGGTTAATGGCTACCTGCAATTGGCCAAACCCCGCCGCGCTGAGCTGCTTGCTCATACGACAGGCTTGGCGCGCGACCCATTTACCAATCGGGATGATTAAGCCGGTCTCTTCCGCAACACTGATGAATTGGTCGGGCCGGATCATGCCTTTTTCCGGGTGGTCCCAGCGCAACAAGGCTTCCATGCCCAGCAGTCGACCCGTGCGTAAACACAGCTTGGGTTGGTAAAACACATCCAGTTCGTTTTGCGTCAGGGCTCGGCGCAGGTTGTTTTCGACAAAAAGTTTGTAGCTGGCCTCGGCATTCAAGGTTTCGGTGAACACCTGCACCTGATGCTTGCCGTTGGCTTTGGCCTTGTGCAGCGCCAAGCCTGCGTTACGCATTAGCGTTTGCGGATCGAGCCCGTGTAAGGGCGCGCAGGCAACGCCGACAGAGGCGGTGACGTTAATCAACTGGTTGTCGACGAACATCGGCTTGTCGAGGGTCATCAGCAACTGGCGGGCGGTTTGCTGGCCGACTTCAAGGTTGGTGTTATCCAACAGTACGGCGAACTCGTTACTGGCGAAGCGGGCTAGATTGTCTTCAGGGCTCAAACTGTTGCGCAGTCGGCGGGCCAAGCTGATCAAGAGCTTGTCGCCGGTCTGATGGCCGAGGCTGTCATTGATCCGCTTGAAGTTGTCGATGTCCACCAACAGCAGGCACACCTGGGTTGTGCTGTCGCGAACAAAACGCTCGTCAAGGTTGCGAATGAATGCTGGCCGATTGCCAAGGTTGGTCAGGTTGTCGGTAAACGCTAGGCGTTCGATCTGTTGCTGAGTCAGTTTGGCTTCGGTGATGTCTTCGTAGATACCGATGTAATGCGTCAGTTCGCGATTTTCGCCATACACCTTGGAGATCGACATCTGGCCCCAGTAGGGCTCTAGGTTTTTACGTCGGCTTTTGAATTCACCTTGCCAGCTATTGCCTTTGCTCAAGCTTGAGTGAGCATCGAACAGCAAATCGCTGAGGTTCTCCAGTGCTAAGAGTTCAGACAGTTTGTGGCCTTGAACTTCATCGGAGGTGTATTGGGTGATGGCGGTAAAGCTTGGGTTGACGTACTCGACAACGCCGTCGCAATTCACCAGCAAAAAGGCGTTGGCGCTTTGCTCGACGGCACGTTGGAACAGGTGCAGGGCGTTAGTGGCAGCGCGTCGATTGTGGTTGTTGATAACTTGAGCGAACTGATCAGCCAGCTCGCCTGCAAAGGCGATTTCATCTGCTTGCCAGAGGCGTGTTTTGCCGTTTTGCTCAAGGCATAAAACACCAACTACCTGGCCGTCAACGCGGATGCTGGCATCGAGCATGGCCTTGAGATCGTAGGGCGGCAGGCAGGCCGCCAGTGCGCGGGTGCGCGGGTCGCGGTTGGCATTTTGCGCGTCAATGGAGCGACTGGTGTGCAAGGCTTCGAGGTAGTCTGGGAAAAGACTAACGTCGATAACGTCTTGCACAACATACGCTTGGCTCTCGCGTTGATAGGCCGATATCGGCAGCAATTGATTGCCGTCCAGGCTCCACAAACTAGCAGCGTCAATTTGGTAGATGTCACAGGCGCTACGAGTAATCAGCTCGGCCGCTTCTTGCAGCGAGTTGTGCTGACTGTAGCGATGGCAGGCCAAGCGTAGAATCAAGTCTTGTTGGGCGCGCACACGCTCAAGCTGTTGCAGCTGTTCTTGCTGGGCGCGCTGGTTCAGCTCTAAGGCGATGTGTAGCCGATTGTGCTGGGTTTCGAGCTCGGCAACTGGCACCAGCGGGGCTGTTCTGGCCAGGCCTTCAAGCACTAACAAGTAGCCGCGCAACAGCTGGCGGTTGTGTTGCTTGTAGGGCTCGCCTACTTCCATCAGATTCAGCGGCCCCTGGGTCGTGTGCAAGGTGTAATGCACCACGTAATGGGGGGTGGCTCGCAGTTGCAGCTCAATCGCGTCGTGCAATTGGTAGCGCGCTTTGGGCTCCATCAGGCTGGCGTAGGGCGACCCCACTAACGCGCACAGTTCAGTAGCCGGTGAGCCGAAATAGCGTTCGCAGTTTGGGTCTAGGTAGAGCAAGGCCCAACTGGCTTCATTAAGCCGCTCGAAACGCAGCATTCCGAGCCGCGAGGGCACGGGTAACTGCGTCACGACCTCGGCTGCCGTACGCAGGGCAGCATCGGATTGGCTTTTCATTGGGACACTCGCTTCACAAATGCGGATGACGTTAGGGCTTAAGCTCTGTTCCTGCGGTCTGCGGCAAGGGTGCATCATGCATGCTGCGCTGACAAGTGAGCATGTCTGTCTTATCACGTTTGAAGGTGAGTGCTCGGGTCTTTGCGGCCTGTATCTGCGCTTGGTTTGACGGCGTTGAAAACAGGTTGGTGCTTAAAAGTCTCAGGTGTATGACTGTTATTTCAGTTCAATGGTGACGGACTTGAGCACCTGAGCGCTCGGGCTGTGAAAATCGACTTTTAATTGCTGCCCTTCCAGCGTCAGACAGGCGAAGTTGTTTTCACTGACCATAGGACCGGTGAGCGTGGGTAAGTAAGCACCTGTTGTATTACTGGCCAGAGGTGCATCCAGCACTAAATTATTGGCTTTCGCATAAGGCAACACTAAGGCATTGCACAGGGGCGAGGACACAATGCAGTGCGTCGTGAAGTCGGGGTCTTGGCTGTGTTTTAACTCGCACGCGAGCGAGCCGTGTATATCTCCGCAGATAAAAATGACGTTCTTGATGGCGTTTGAGCGGATAGCTTCCAAGAGGCGATGACGTTGCTCTGCAAAGCCTTTCCAGCCGTCCTCGCCATGGCTGTCTTGATCGGGCATGAACAAGACGCTGCTGACGATGAATTTCACTTTCGCGGTGCTGCTGACTAACCATTTGTAAAGCGCTTGCTCTTGCGCAACACCGATCATCGCTCTGCCACTACGCGTTAAAACGCGCTCGGTGCGACAGTCCATCACAAACCAGTCGGTGTCACCGTCAGCGAAGGTGTACCAGTACTTTTTTATGTCTCGGTTGATACGTCCATTCGCGAGCAGCCCTAGGGCAGGGCTATTGCTGGATTGGAAGGTTTCGTAAGCTTGTATCGCATTGCGATAGAGCTCGTCGTCATCGTGGTCGCGTTTGGACGGCCAGTTATCTTCGATTTCATGATCGTCGAGAATCATGTAGGTCGGCGTGCTGGACATCAGTTGGCGTATGTAAGGCTGTGTGAACGCTGCTTGGTATCTGAGTGAGATGTCAGCGTACTCGCGGTCTGGCCATGCAATGTTCAAGTCATCGACGTACACCTGATCTCCGATCATTAGCACGCCATCAAGGGGTTCGTGGGTAGACAGGGATTGGATAGCATTGAAAATTTTGTCACCCACAGCTGGCATTACTGGGGTTTTGTTACGGAACAAGAGGTAACGGCATGAGCCCACGATGTACCGATGCACGCGGTCACGCTTGGGTGATGCGGATTTAAACCGATAAAGAGTCGAGGGCCATTTAAACTCAATTTTCGCGGCCATCTCGACCGTGTGATCAAGGGGCGCTGTGAACCAGCCTGCCTGATATTCGTACTGGGTGTCTGGGCTCAAGCCGCTCAGAACCAAGGTGTCGGACATGTCGTAAGCCTCGCTGAGCCTTGAGTACAGGCCAGCAGACCATGACTGTGTGCCTGCCTTACGGTGACGAATAGCGGCGAAAACACCGACTTGGTTTTTGTGATCTCCCCGCAAGAAAATACGGGTGTGTTCAGGCGTGGTGTAGCCCACGATGGGGCCAACAGTGGGTTCATTCACATCGAAATCCTTGCTGATGTTTGGCGACTAATGTCGCGGCGTTGATGTCCATTTGTTAACCGTAGTGGTGCTCGAAAGGATCATCTCTTCCAAAAATCAGCAGGTGTTGTAGTGCCATGCGGTTGTGCAATGCCGGATTTTTCCAATCGCAAAATAAACAACCCTCAACACGCCTAACCCGCGTAGGAGCTGCCGCAGGCTGCGATCTATTGATCTTTACAAGCACAAGAACGGGTTGGGTTGAGGGCGGAATTTCAGGCAAAAAAAGCCCCGCCTGATGGGCGGGGTTGAGGTACGAGCGTGGCGCTCGGAAAACAGTGCGCAGCCCCGGCCTTCGGTGAGGAAGGCCGGGGCGGGGCTTACAGCAAGATAGTGCGGATGTCGCCCAGCAGCTGGCTCAGGCGCTGAGTGAAGCGTGCCGCAGCGGCGCCGTTGATCACGCGGTGATCGTAGGACAGCGACAGTGGCAGCATCAGTTTCGGCTGGAAGGCTTTACCGTCCCAGACTGGCTGAATGGTTGCCTTGGAAACGCCGAGGATCGCCACTTCCGGTGCGTTGACGATCGGCGTGAAGCCGGTGCCGCCAATGTGACCGAGGCTGGAAATGGTGAAGCAAGCGCCCTGCATGTCGTCAGCGGTAAGCTTCTTGTCACGGGCTTTGGCAGCCAGTGCAGCCGCTTCCGCTGCCAGTTGCAACAGGCTCTTCTGATCAACGTTCTTGATCACAGGCACCAGCAAGCCGTCCGGGGTATCTACGGCGAAGCCGATGTGGACGTATTTCTTGCGGATGATCGCTTTGCCGCTTGGCGCCAGCGAACTGTTGAAGTCTGGCATTTCCTTGAGCAGGTGAGCGCAGGACTTGAGCAGCAGAGGCAGTACGGTCAGTTTCACACCGGCTTTTTCTGCAACGGCTTTTTGTGCCACGCGGAAAGCTTCCAGCTCGGTGATGTCAGCCTGATCGAACTGAGTCACGTGCGGGATGTTTAGCCAGCTGCGATGCAGGCTCGACGCGCCGATTTGCATCAGGCGGGTCATCGCCACTTCTTCTACTTCACCAAAACGGCTGAAGTCGCCAGTCGGGATCGGCGGAATGCCAGCGCCACCGGTTGCGCCAGCGGCTGGAGCTTCCTTGGCCTTCTGCAGAGCCGTTTTAACGTAAGCCTGCACGTCTTCTTTTAGGACGCGACCGTGTGGGCCACTTGGGCTCACCGCGCTCAGCTCAACGCCGAACTCACGGGCCAGTTGACGCACGGCAGGGCCAGCGTGAACTTTGGCACCGCTAGGTGCTGGTGCGCCAGCCGGTGCCGGTGCCGGAGCAGGTGCTGCATCAGCTTTGGCGGCTGGCGCAGGTGCAGCGGCGGGAGCTTGTGCTTTTTCAGCAGGCGCTGGCGCAGCTTGAGCCGGTGCCGCAGGCGCAGCAGCGCCCGCCACTTTCAGCTTAAGGATGAAGTCGCCAGTGCCTACTTCGTCGTCCAGCTTGACCGAAACGCTTTCCACCACACCGGCGGCTGGCGATGGGATTTCCATGCTGGCCTTGTCGGATTCAAGGGTGATCAACGATTGATCAGCCTCAACGGTGTCGCCTGCCTTGACCAACACTTCGATGATTTTGGCTTTACCCGACGAGCCGATGTCCGGGACATGAATGTCCTGAACAGACGAGCTTGCAGGCTCTGCAGCCGGGGCCGCAGGGGCTTCGGCTGCAGGGGTGTCAGCTGGCTTTTCAGCCGCGGCAGGCGCTGGCGCTTCAGCTTTAGGGGCCTGGGCAGCGTCACCTTCGACTTCCAGCTCAAGCAGTTCGTCGCCTTCTTTCAAGCGGTCGCCCAGCTTTACTTTTAGGCTTTTCACGACGCCGGCTTTAGGCGCAGGAATTTCCATGCTCGCCTTGTCAGATTCCAGAGTCAGAATGCTCTGATCGGCCTCGACACGGTCGCCCACTTTTACAAACAGTTCGATGACTTCGCCGTCACCGCTGCCGATGTCAGGTACTCGAATGAGTTCGCTCACAAAAATTATCCTCAGCAGTCCAGTGGGTTGCGTTTGTCCGGGTTGATGCCGAACTTGACGATAGCGTCTGCTACCACCTTAGGTTCGATCTCACCACGGTCAGCCAGCGCTTCTAGGGCTGCCAACACCACGAAGTGACGGTCTACTTCAAAGAAGTGACGCAGTTTTTTACGGCTGTCGCTGCGGCCGAAACCGTCAGTGCCCAGCACTTTGAATTCCTTAACCGGTACCCACTGACGAATCTGCTCAGCAAACAGCTTCATGTAGTCAGTAGAAGCAATGACCGGACCTTTACGGCCAGTCAGGCACTCTTCAACGAAGGTAAGCTGTGGCTTCTGGCCAGGGTGCAGACGGTTGTGACGTTCAACGGCCAGGCCGTCGCGACGCAGTTCGTTGAAGCTGGTTACGCTCCAGACGTCAGCGCCGACGTTGAACTCTTCACGCAGGATTTTCGCCGCTTCACGCACTTCACGCAGGATGGTGCCGGAGCCCATCAGTTGCACGTGGTGCGCTGCTTCTTTGGTGTCTTCTTCTAGCAGGTACATCCCTTTGACGATGCCTTCTTCGACACCGGCTGGCATGGCTGGCTGCTGGTACGACTCGTTCATCACGGTGATGTAGTAGAAGACGTCCTGTTGCTCTTCGGTCATCTTCTTCATGCCGTCCTGAATGATCACCGCCAGCTCATAGCCGTAGGTTGGATCGTAGGTGCGGCAGTTAGGGATGGTGGCCGCCAGGATGTGGCTGTGACCATCTTCGTGTTGCAGGCCTTCACCGTTGAGCGTCGTACGCCCGGCGGTGCCGCCGATCAGGAAGCCACGGGTGCGGCTGTCGCCTGCGGCCCATGCCAAGTCACCAATACGCTGGAAGCCAAACATCGAGTAGAAGATGTAGAACGGCAGCATTGGCTGGTTGTGGTTCGAGTACGAAGTACCGGCTGCGATGAAGGAGCTCATGGCGCCTGCTTCGTTGATGCCCTCTTCGAGGATCTGACCTTTTTTGTCTTCCTTGTAGAACATCACTTGGTCTTTATCGACTGGCTCGTAGAGCTGGCCAACAGACGAGTAGATGCCTAACTGACGGAACATACCTTCCATACCGAAGGTACGGGCTTCGTCCGGGATGATCGGAACGATACGCTGACCGATGTCTTTGTCTTTCACCAGCTGTGCCAGGATGCGCACAAACGCCATGGTGGTGGAAATTTCACGATCACCAGAACCGTCAAGGATGGCCTTGAGGGTGTCCAGTGGCGGGGTCGGAATGCTCATGCTCTTAGCGCGACGCTGAGGCACGAAACCGCCCAATGCAGTGCGACGCTCGCTCAAGTAGCGGGCTTCGGCGCTGCCTTCTTCTGGTTTGAAGAACGGCAGGTTTTCCAGTTCGTCGTCTTTGACCGGGATATCGAAACGATCGCGGAACAACTTTAGGCTGTCGACATCGACTTTCTTGGTGTTGTGCGCAGTGTTTTTCGCTTCGCCAGCGCCAGTGCCATAACCTTTGATGGTTTTGGCCAGAATAACGGTTGGCTGGTTTTTGTGGTTGACCGCTTCGTGGTACGCCGCGTAGACCTTGTACGGGTCGTGGCCACCACGGTTGAGTTTCCAGATCTCGTCGTCGGACAGATCTTCAACCATCGCCTTGAGTTCTGGCGTGTTGAAGAAGTGTTCACGCACGAACGCGCCGTCTTTGGCTTTGTAGTTCTGGTACTCGCCGTCGATCACTTCGTCCATACGGCGTTGCAGGATGCCGTCGACGTCTTTGGCCAGCAGTGGGTCCCAGAAACGGCCCCAGATGACTTTGGTGACGTTCCACTGAGCACCGCGGAACACGCCTTCAAGTTCCTGGATGATCTTGCCGTTACCGCGAACCGGGCCGTCGAGGCGCTGCAGGTTGCAGTTGATAACGAAAATCAGGTTGTCGAGGTTTTCGCGGCCAGCCAAGGAGATGGCGCCCAGAGATTCTGGCTCGTCACACTCGCCGTCGCCCAGGAAACACCAGACTTTTTGCTTACCTGCCGGGATGTAACCGCGCGATTCCAGGTACTTCATGAAGCGTGCTTGGTAGATCGCCTGGATCGGGCCAAGGCCCATGGATACCGTCGGGAACTGCCAGAAATCAGGCATCAGCCAAGGGTGCGGGTAGGACGAAAGGCCCTGGCCGTCGACTTCTTGGCGGAAGTTGTTCATTTGTTCTTCGGTGATGCGACCTTCCATGAACGCACGGGCGTAAACGCCTGGCGAGGTGTGACCTTGGAAGTAGATCAGGTCGCCGCCGTGTTCTTCGGTCGGGGCTTGGAAGAAGTAGTTGAAGCCGATGTCGTACAACGTTGCGCTGGAAGCGAAGCTGGAGATATGACCGCCCAGGTCAGAATCTTTCAAGTTCGTGCGCATAACCATAGCCATGGCGTTCCAGCGTACCAACGAGCGAATGCGGCGTTCCATGAACAGGTCGCCAGGCATGCGTGCTTCGTGGGTAACGGGAATCGTGTTGCGGTATGGAGTCGTGATGGCGTACGGGAGTTGCGAACCGGTGCGAGTAGCGAGCTCACCCATACGGGTCATCAGATAGTGAGCACGGTCTTCGCCTTCTTTGTCGAGAACCGATTCCAGGGCGTCCAGCCATTCCTGGGTTTCGACGGGATCGTGTGTAGTTTTACTACAAATCGCTGCTCATTTCAGCCTTTCAAGTGTTTGACTCAGTAGTAAAACTACAGGGAAACCTTCTGTGGTCATCTGTTGGGTTGTGCGATAAATCGTTATTGTTGGTGCTTGTATCTGTCAATCACATTTTTTGCGCTATTTTTTGCTAATTAAATGTTTTTTTGAGCTATTAATAATCTTTGTTCGACAGTTGGGTTTAACCGCTGTTTCTTCCTGTCACCGTACTCGGCATTACCGTCGCCGATCAAGGATAGACCATGAGCCTTCCCTCGCTTGCCGCAATGCCCTCCCTTTTATTGCCCCTTGCCAGCCGGGCTGAACAGTCCTGGCGTAGCGCAGTGGCCGGTCTGGAAGGCGAGCAAGGACTCGACGAGTGGTCATCTGAGCGCTGGTCTGATTTTGCCCGCGTGAGTGCGGCGAGCGACTTCTTTATCGAACAGGTTTTACGTGACCCTTTGATGTTGCTCGAACTGGTGAGCGCGGGAGCGTTGGACCGCAGCTTCTCTGCGGGTGAACTCTGCGGGCAAATAAGCGAGGCCGTACAGCAGGCGCAAACCGATGATGAGCTGGGGCGGGTGCTGCGGCGTCAGCGTACACGGCAGCAGGTTCGTATTATCTGGCGTGATCTGACCCGGCAGGCGGACTTGGTTGAAACGTGCCGTGATTTGTCAGACATGGCCGATGCCAGCATTGATCAGGCGTATCGCTGGCTGTATGAGCGTCATTGCCAGCAGTTTGGCACCCCGACCGGGCACCGCAGCGGTGAGCCGCAGCACATGGTGATCCTGGGCATGGGCAAGCTCGGTGCAGTCGAGCTGAACCTATCGTCAGACATCGACCTGATTTTTGCTTACCCCGAGGGTGGCGAAACCGTCGGCGCTAAACGTGCGTTGGATAACCAAGAGTTCTTTATTCGCCTCGGCCAGCGCCTGATCAAAGCGCTGGACCCCATGACCGTCGACGGTTTTGTGTTCCGTGTCGACATGCGCCTGCGGCCTTATGGCTCGTCCGGTGCATTGGTGCTGAGTTTTAACGCGCTGGAACAGTATTACCAAGATCAAGGGCGAGATTGGGAACGCTACGCAATGATCAAGGCGCGGGTAGTGGCCGGTGATCAAGTGATGGGCGCGCAGTTACTCGATTTGCTGCGCCCTTTTGTGTATCGGCGCTATCTCGACTTTTCGGCGATTGAAGCGCTGCGCACCATGAAGCAGTTGATCCAGCAGGAAGTACGGCGCAAGGGGATGGCCGACAACATTAAGTTGGGGGCAGGCGGCATACGTGAGGTCGAGTTTATTGCCCAAGCGTTCCAATTGATCCACGGCGGACGTGACCTCAGCCTGCAACAGCGACCGCTACTTAAAGTACTGAACATCCTTGAGGGGCAAGGTTATTTACCGCCTGCGGTCATCAGTGAGCTGCGTGAAGGGTACGAATTTTTGCGTTACACCGAGCATGCCATTCAGGCCATTGCTGACCGTCAGACGCAAATGCTGCCCGATGGCGAGCAGGATCAGGCGCGTATCGCCTTCATGATGGGCTTCGATCATTGGGCGCAATTCCATGAGCGACTTATGGAGTGGCGGGGGCGAATCGACTGGCATTTCCGTCAGGTGATAGCCGACCCGGATGAAGAAGAAAACATTGATGAAGGTGAATTGATTGTAGGTGGCGAGTGGTTGCCGTTATGGGAAGAAGTCCAAGACGATGCCGCGGCCTGTGCGCAGCTTGAAGAGGCCGGGTTTGTAGATGCCCCAAAAGCCTTGAAACAATTGGCTAATCTGCGTTGCAGCCCGCAGTTTCGAGCCATGCAACGTGTGGGGCGCGAGCGTTTGGATGCCTTTGTCCCGCGCTTGCTGGCACAGGCGGTGGAGCATGCCGACCCGGATCTGGTGCTGGAGCGTGTGCTGCCGCTGGTTGAGGCGGTGGCCCGACGTTCGGCTTATCTGGTGCTGTTGACCGAGAACCCTGACGCCCTGCGTCGTTTGCTGACTTTATGTGCGGCGAGCCCGTGGATCGCTGAGCAAATCGCCCGTTTCCCACTGTTATTGGATGAGTTGCTCAATGAAGGACGTTTGTTCAAACCACCTTTGGCGCCAGAGCTAGCCGCAGAGTTGCGCGAGCGGCTCACGCGAATCCCTGAAGATGACCTTGAGCAGCAAATGGAAGCGTTGCGTAACTTCAAACTGGCCCATCGCCTGCGCGTTGCAGCGTCTGAAATCGCCGGGAGCCTGCCTCTGATGAAGGTCAGCGATTACCTGACCTGGTTGGCCGAAGCAATTCTGGAACAAGTGCTGGCGTTGGCTTGGCGTCAGACCGTGGCCAAATACGGCACGCCGCAACGCCCGAACGGCAGCTTGTGCGACCCTGGCTTCATTATTGTGGGGTACGGCAAAGTGGGCGGTATCGAGTTAGGTCATGGGTCGGATCTGGACTTGGTATTTATTCACGACGGCGACCCGAATGCCGAAACCGACGGCGCCAAGCCAATCGACAGCGCGCAGTTTTTTACCCGATTGGGCCAGCGGATCATCCATTTACTGACCGCGCAGACTAACTCCGGGCAGTTGTATGACGTCGACATGCGCCTACGTCCGTCAGGCGCGTCTGGTTTGTTGGTCAGCTCGCTCGGTGCGTTTGAGCGCTATCAACAGAATGAGGCGTGGACGTGGGAGCATCAGGCGCTGGTGCGGGCGCGGGTGTTGGTCGGCTGTAAAGAAGTCGGTGCGGCATTTGAGACGGTCCGAGCGCAGGTATTGGGGCGTGAGCGCGACTTGCCGACGCTGCGTCAAGAGGTCAGCGAGATGCGCGCCAAAATGCGTGACAACCTAGGCACCCGGATAACCGCTGCCGGCACGGGCGAGAATGCCTTTGAGCCTACGGTGCCGTTCGACCTCAAGCAGGACGCCGGAGGTATCGTCGATATTGAATTTATGGTGCAATACGCGGCCTTGGCGTGGTCTAGGGAGCACCCGGCGTTACTGCGTTACACCGACAACATCCGCATTCTTGAAGGGCTGGAACAGGCAGGGCTAATGCCCGCCACAGATGCCAGCTTGTTGCGTGAGGCTTATAAGGCTTTCCGCGCCGTGGCCCACCGCCAAGCTTTGCAAAAGGAAGCGGGAGTGGTCAGCGCAGATCAATTGGTAGAGGCGAGACACGATGTTCGGCGTATATGGGCGCAAATGGGCTTGAGCTAAGCTGTCATCACCGTGGGGAGGCATTGTCTGAACCCGTCAGTTAAGTAAACGTTGCCCCCTGTAGGAGTGAGTAAGCTCGCTCCACAGTGTGGTGGTGGCTTGACTGACAGCATCAGGCCAATGCCTCCCTTGCTTGTTTATGGAAACTTATGAATATTTTGATCGTTGGGCCCAGTTGGGTCGGTGACATGGTGATGGCGCAGACACTGTTCCAGTGCCTAAAACAGCGCCACCCGCAGTGCCAAATTGATGTGCTGGCGCCCGAATGGAGTCGCCCCATCCTTGAGCGCATGCCTGAAGTGCGCAAGGCTTTGAGCTTTCCGCTCGGCCATGGCGCGCTTGAACTGGCCACGCGACGCAAAATCGGCAAGTCCCTCAAGGGGCAATACGATCAGGCCATCTTGCTGCCTAATTCGCTGAAGTCGGCCTTGGTGCCGTTTTTCGCCGGGATTGCCAAGCGTACCGGCTGGCGTGGCGAGTTCCGTTATGGGCTGCTCAACGATGTGCGCACACTCGATAAACAACGCTACCCGTTAATGATCGAGCGTTTTATGGCCTTGGCTTACGAGCCTGGCGCTGACCTACCTAAGCCGTACCCGCGCCCTGATTTGCAAATCGACCCGCACAGTCGTGAGGCCGCTTTGAGCAAGTTCGGCTTGGCGCTCGACCGTCCGGTGCTGGCGCTGTGCCCAGGTGCCGAGTTCGGCGAGTCCAAGCGCTGGCCGTCCGAGTATTACGCCAAAGTTGCCGAGCAGAAGATCCGCGAAGGCTGGCAAGTGTGGCTGTTTGGTTCGAAAAACGATCACAGCGTGGGCGAAGACATTCGCTCACAACTGATTCCCGGTTTTCGTGAAGAGTCCGTCAACCTCAGCGGCGAGACCTCGCTGGCCGAGGCCATTGACCTGCTGTCGTGCGCGCACGCCGTGGTCTCCAACGATTCTGGGCTGATGCACGTCGCCGCGGCGCTTAACCGCCCGCTGGTGGCGGTGTACGGTTCTACGTCGCCGGGCTTCACCCCGCCCTTGGCCGATCAGGTTGAGGTTGTACGTTTGGGCTTGGAATGCAGCCCGTGTTTTGAGCGGACCTGCCGTTTTGGTCACTACAACTGCTTGCGCGAACTGATGCCTGCGCCGGTGATTGAAGCCTTGCAGCGTTTGCAGGTTACGCCGGTCGAGGTCATCTAGGTGCGCGTTTTGTTGGTGAAAACCTCATCCCTTGGGGATGTGATTCATGCGCTGCCAGCGTTGACCGATGCGGCACGAGCCATTCCGGGCATCACGTTTGACTGGGTTGTGGAAGAAGGGTTTGCCGAGATCCCGACGTGGCACCCGGCAGTCGGCAAGGTTATCCCCGTGGCGATTCGCCGTTGGCGCAAAAACATCTGGGAAACCCTCAAAAGCGGCGAGTGGAAGCGGTTTAAGCAGAGCCTGCGCGCCGAGCAGTACGACTTGGTGATTGACGCCCAAGGGCTGGCTAAAAGCGCTTGGTTGACCCGCTACGTCAAAGCCCCCGTCGCTGGGCTGGACAAACATTCGGCCCGTGAACCGTTGGCCAGCCGCTTTTATCAGCGTCGTTTGGCTGTGGCCCGTGGCCAGCACGCGGTTGAGCGTGTACGCCAATTGTTCGCCTTGGCGCTGGGCTACGACCTGCCTAAAGGGCTGGGCGATTATGGCCTTGACGTCGAACGCCTCATTGAATTACCGCGCAACAAGCCTTACGTAGTGTTCTTGCACGGCACCACGTGGGACACCAAACATTGGCCTGAAGTGTACTGGCGTGATTTGACCGTGCGCATGGGCCACTTGGGCATTGAAGTCCGTTTGCCGTGGGGTAATCCGGCTGAAAAAGCCCGTGCTGAGCGCATCGCCAGCGGCCTGCCGAATGCCGTGGTGTTGCCTAAACTGAACCTCGCGGGCGTGGCTAAAGTGCTGGCCAATGCCAGTGCTTGCGTCGCGGTGGATACCGGGCTTGGGCATTTGGCGGCGGCATTGGATGTGCCGACCATTTCCTTATTCGGCCCCACCAACCCTGGCCTTACCGGCGCTTACGGCAAGGTGCAGGTTCACTTGGCCAGCGACTTCCCGTGTGCGCCATGCCTGCAAAAGAAATGCACTTACCAGCCGACTGCACAGGACCAGCAGCGGTTTGATCTGAAAAACGAGTGGCCGCTGTGTTTCACTCGTCTGAACCCTGAGCGTGTCGCAAGTCGATTAAGCACGTTGTTACTGGCTGAGGAACTGCGCTGATGCAACTGGCTTTTGTGCTGTACAAATATTTTCCGTTTGGTGGTCTACAACGCGATTTCATGCGAATCGCCTTAGAGTGCCAGCAGCGCGGGCATCAGATCCGTGTGTACACGATGATCTGGGAAGGTGATATTCCTCCGGGGTTTGAGGTGTTGGTCGCGCCGGTCAAGGCGTTTCACAACCACACTCGAAATGAAAAAATGCTCGCCTGGATGCAGGACGACTTGGCCAAACGCCCGGTCGATCGCCTGATCGGCTTCAACAAAATGCCCGGTTTGGACGTGTACTACGCCGCCGACGGCTGTTTTGAAGACAAAGCGCAGAACCTGCGTCATTCGTTTTACCGCTTCTTCAAACGCTACAAACACTTTGCTGAATACGAGCGAGCGGTGTTCGACAAGCACGCTAAGACTGAAATCCTGATGATTTCGGAAGTCCAGCAGCCGCTGTTTATCAAACACTACGACACGCCGTTAGAGCGTTTTCATTTGCTGCCGCCGGGTATTGCGCTAGACCGCCGTGCCCCGCCCAACGCGGCAGAGATTCGCGCCGAGTTCCGTCGCGAGTTCGATCTGGCGGACGACGACCTGCTGCTCGTGCAGATCGGCTCTGGGTTCAAAACCAAGGGTGTCGACCGCAGCCTCAAAGCGCTGGCCGCCTTAGCGCCGGAGCTTAAAAAGCGCACCCAGTTATTGGTTATCGGCCAGGACGACCCCAAGGTCTTTCAATTGCAAAGCGCCACGTTGGGGTTGGGCGAGCATGTGCAGTTCCTCAAAGGGCGCAGCGATATACCGCGCTTCCTGCTGGGCGCTGACGTGCTGATCCATCCGGCCTACAACGAAAACACCGGCACCGTACTGCTTGAAGCGCTGGTGGCGGGCCTGCCAGTGTTGGTCAGCGCGGTTTGTGGGTATGCCCATTACATCCGCGATGCCGATGCAGGCTTGGTGCTGGATGAGCCGTTTGAACAGACACAACTTAATGATTATCTGACCCACATGTTGTCCGACGATGCTGCGCGCACGGCCTGGAGCCAAAATGGCCTGGCCTACGCGCAGACGGCCGACCTCTATAGCATGGCGCAGCATGCTGCGGATGTGATTCTGGCGGAGCAACACTGATGAAGCTGATACTTGCCGAACCGTTCAAACGCTTGTGGGATGGGCGCGATGCGTTCACCGAAGTCGAGCAACTGAATGGCGAGGTTTACCGCGAGCTGGAAGGCCGTCGCACCTTGCGTACGGAAGTCGATGGCCGTGGTTACTTTGTGAAAATCCACCGTGGCATTGGCTGGGGCGAGGTGTTCAAAAACCTGTTCACGGCCAAGCTTCCGGTGCTTGGCGCTGGCCAAGAGTGGCAGGCGATCAACCGCTTGCACCAAGTGGGTGTGCCGACCATGACTGCCGTCGCCTATGGCGAAAAGGGCAGTAACCCGGCGGCGCAGCACTCATTCATCATCACTGAAGAACTGGCACCGACGGTCAGCCTCGAAGATTTCAGCCTGAACTGGGTCAAGCAGCCGCCGCAGCCCAAGCTCAAGCACGTGCTGATCGCCGAAGTGGCGCGCATGACCGGCATGATGCACCGCGCAGGGGTTAACCACCGCGACTGCTACATCTGCCACTTTTTGCTACACACCGACACGCCGGTCACGGCTGATAACGTGCGCTTGTCGGTCATTGACCTGCACCGTGCCCAGACCCGTGCCGTTATCAGTCGCCGCTGGCGCAACAAAGACTTGGCCGCGTTGTACTTCTCGGCGCTGGACATTGGCCTGACTCAGCGCGATAAATTGCGCTTCTTACGCGGTTATTTCCAAATGCCGCTGCGTCAAATCCTGCGTGAAGAAGCCCGCCTACTGGCTTGGCTCGAAGGCAAGGCGCAAAAACTCTACGCGCGCAAAGTGCGCTATGGAGATGCACTGTAATGGCGGGTTGGAATCTGGCACCTGCTTATAGCGCGCTGGCTCACGATTTTGGCAGTTTGGAGGCGGTGTTTGCCCTGCAAGGTGAGCACCTGACTCGCGATCCGTTATCGCAAGTGATCCGTGTTGAACGTGACGGCGTTAATTACTACGTCAAGCGCTACACCGGCGCGGGTAAAGGTCTGCGTCGCTATCTGGGGCGGCCACGGGTGAAGTCCGAGTGGCAGAACCTCAATCGTTTTGCCAAATGGGGCATTCCGACCGCCGAGATAGTGGCTTGGGGCCTAGAGCGCAAAGGGTTTGCCTTCGCCCGTGGCGCAATGATTACTCGCGAACTGCCCAATACCCGCGATTTGTCAGAGCTGGCGGACAACAACGATCCGCTGCTCAAAGACCGTGCTTGGGTCGATGGCGTGAGCCGCCAATTGGCCCACTACACCAAGACCATGCATGACCATCGCTTCACCCACAACGATTTGAAGTGGCGCAACCTGCTGATCGACGATCAGGCGCGGCTGTATTTGATCGACTGCCCCAATGGCGACTTCTGGCGTGGTTTCTGGCTCAAATACCGCATCACCAAAGATTTAGCGTGCCTCGATAAAGTGGCTAAATATCACCTAACAGCCACCCAGCGTTTGCGTTTTTATTTGCAATACACCGGGCGCACCACGCTCAACGCGGCGGACAAAGAGCGGGTCCGTCATATCGTGCGTTTCTTTGAGGGCCGCGAATGACTGATTTTTTAGCAGGGCCGGAGCGGGCGTTACTGGAACGCAACGGGTTGGCAGATTTCGATGCCCTGTGGAACCTGCAACTGGACGCGGTCGACGAGCCCAATACCAGCCGTGGTGGTTGGAGCACAGTGTTCCGCATGGACCTCGAAGGGCAGGGTTTTTACCTCAAACGCCAGAGCAACTACCTGACCCGTACCTTGCACAGGCCGTTGGGCGAGCCGAGTTTTGCCCGCGAGTTTCGCAACATTCAGCGTTATCAGCAGTTGGGCATTCCAGCACTGGAAGCAGTTTTTTTTGGTGAGCGAAAAGTGCCGGGCGAGCGCCGCGCCATCCTGATGACGCGGGCGCTGGACGGTTGGAACGACCTCGACTCGCTGCTCGAACAGTGGCCGCAACTGACCCGTGAGCAGCAACAAGCGATTTTGCGCACATGCGGTCAGTTAGCGCGTCAGTTGCACGCGGCGCGTCAGGTGCATGGCTGTTTCTACCCCAAACACATCTTTGTACAGGCCGACGGTGCGGGCTATCGCGCGCAGTTGATCGACCTGGAGAAAACCCGGCCATTATTGCTGGGCCAGCGCGACCGAGTGAAAGACATCGAACCGTTACTACGCCGGGCCCAAGTCTGGACCGCAGAGGATGTGCGCACGCTGCTGGCGGCGTACCTCGATCAACCGGCTGACAGTGGCCTAGTCGATGCGTGGTTTGAGCGTTTGAATGTACGGCGCAGCCACAAGGAGAATCGCTGATGCGTTTATCCGAATTGCAAACTGCCGGACGCAGCCCGGATTTACCGCTGAGCCTCGAGCTGTCAGACGCCGCCGGGTCTGCGCAGTTGCAAGTGTTGAGCTTGCTGCGGGTGTTGCCGGGCCAGCGTTATGTGGGCGCGGGCGTGTGGCGCGGGCGCACGGTGTTGGCCAAATTAATGGTCGGCAGCAAGGCAGCGCGCAACTTTGAGCGGGAGCTGAAGGGCGTACGCCTGCTGGCGGAGCAAGGGTTGACCACGCCGCAGTTGCTGGTCGATGGTTTGCAAGAAGGCGAGGGCGGCTGGCTGCTGTTTGAGTTCCTCGAACACGCGCAAAGTCTAGGTGACGCGTGGAGTGCTGTTGAATCGTTGCCGGTGCTGGCCGACGAGCAGCAAGCGGTCCTGGCCCAAGCGCTGGAGGCCATTGGGCAGATGCACCTCAAGGGCCTTTGGCAAGAAGACCTGCATCTGGACAATCTGCTGCGCCACAACGGCAAACTGTATGTGATCGACGGTGCGGGGATTTGCGTCGAAGAAGCGGGCAAACCGCTGTCGCGACAAAAAGTGCTGGAAAACCTTGGGGTGTTCTTCGCTCAGTTGCCGAAAAGCCTTGAGCCGTTTATTGAAGAACTGCTGGTGCATTACTTGCTCAGCAACGGCGAACACGCCTTGCCACTGGAGGCGCTGCTCAAACAGGTCGAAAAAGTTCGCGCCTGGCGTCTGAACGACTTCATGAACAAGGTGGGCCGCGACTGCACGTTATTCAGCGTACAGCGCGGAGCGTTTGCCTTGCGCGCGTTTGCCCGCGAAGAAGAACCGGCCCTGTTGCCGGTGCTGGCCAAGGCCGATGCGTTGCTCGATCAGGGGCATTTGTACAAAACCGGTGGCGCAGCCAGCGTTGGCAAAGTCGACGTGGCTGGCCGCGCGCTGGTAGTCAAACGCTACAACATCAAAGGCTTTGCGCACTGGCTCAAGCGCTTCTGGCGCCCGAGCCGGGCGTGGCACTCATGGCAGGAAGGCAATCGGTTGTTGTTTTTGGGCATTGCCACGCCCAAGCCGCTGGCGCTACTGGAAACCCGCTTTTTGTGGCTGCGCGCCAAGGCGTATTTGGTGACCGAGTACCTGTCCGGCCCGGACATCATCGAGCGCTTTGCCCCTTATGTAGAGAGTGGCGATGCGCCCGAAGCCGAGTTGCAGGCGCTGGATCAACTGTTTGCCGACTTAATTCGCGAGCGTATCAGCCATGGCGATCTCAAGGGCTACAACGTTTTTTGGGATAACGGACGTTGGGCGCTGATCGACCTAGACTCCATGTGCCAGCACTCCTCGCAAAGCAGCTTCGCCTCGGCATACGCCCGCGACCGTGCGCGGTTTATGCGCAACTGGCCGCAGG
Organism: Pseudomonas endophytica; assembly: GCF_001411475.1. Classification (GTDB taxonomy): domain Bacteria; phylum Pseudomonadota; class Gammaproteobacteria; order Pseudomonadales; family Pseudomonadaceae; genus Aquipseudomonas; species Aquipseudomonas endophytica. The sequence continues at coordinate 57,509 of NZ_LLWH01000231.1, forward strand.
CTACGGCCCTGCATCGCTTGCTGGATCAGCGTCTGCCGACGGTGAGCTAAAGGCAGACGCTTTTAGTGAGCGAGCCTCATGTTCAGTGACGTCAGGCGCTCCATCAGCACGGGAATATCATCGAAGCGTTGTTGATGAAGGCCAGGCAGTGAAGGGATGTCCAGATAGATTTTCGAGCCATCCAGTTGCAACACGGTGTGAACCAGCGTTTGGTCGGGTGCTCGATGGATCAGTGTCGGCCCTTGCGGCAAATAGTTGTCAAACACATACAAACCTGGCGTTTTAAGCAGGGTGTTCAGTTGAACCGGTGTGTAGCTTTTTAAAATGTAGCGGCTGGCCGGGACTTCCATCGTCAGGTTCAGGTCGGTACGCAGCATGTAGTTCTCGGATTTATTGGACGCATTGGCGGTGACGATGCCCTTGTCCCTTGACCATCCACGACCTGTACCGGGTGCCACATCGTCGATGCGCACGCCGAGAGCATTTTCTATTTCAGCAATCCCTGGAATGCCTTTAAAGGTATTGGAATGGGTGCTGCCAACCAGTGCGACCCAATTCTGATTGCCGTTTTTTGTCTGGTTGGCCTGAATAACCCGTGTAGAAAACCAGGAAAACCTCTCCAGTCGTGGTTGTAATCCGTCGACTTGGGCCAGGCCCTTGCTCAAGTAACTGGCAGCACAGTCAATGGCCTTGATTCTGATACCGCGCTTCTGCGCTTCCAGTACGACGTTACGAAAGGTGTAACTCCCGCCGGGGTAGGTGTTGTGTGAGTAGTCCAGCTTGTGCAGAAAGTCGTTTAGCGAGTCGGACATTTTCCCGCTGTTGAAGAAGTCATCCAGATCGGCCTGATGAAAGTCGGTTTGCAGGTGTTCCATGTACAGCGTTTTGACGTGAATTTTGGCCAGTTCTTCCATGTGAATGATCAGAAACTGCTTGCTGCCAATGGCTGAATGCACTTCCCCGATGACCATGCCTTTGAAGTCCTTGAAGATTTTCTTCAGCATGTCCGGGGGCGTGATGGTGGCCAAGAAGTCAGGCAACGGTGGGCGTGCCATGGGCGTGAATATTTTCAGGAAGGCTTTGGCCTCTTCGTGCAGCGCGATGCGTTGTGCGTTGAAGGCGGCCAGTTCGACGTTGAATTTAGCTGATGCAGGGGAGACAGTTTCCAAGCCTCTGTATCGGTTGTTCAGATGGGCAATCGCCTGTTTGTGTTCGTCGCGCAGATCATGCCCGCTAAAAGTCGGGCTGCCAGATGTTTTGGAGGCTGGGAGGATGGTTGTGAGTGGCTGCCAGCTGGATTCGCCCCCGGCATTGAATCTTTTTACCTCCCAATACGTATCAGAAAAATGCCGGCGCACGGCATGGTGCGTGTCGGAGCCCTGCGCCAAACGACCTTGTGTGTTTAAACGCCAATGTCGGCCCGACCAGTCAAAGTGCACTTGGAACGTGCACGAGTCTTGTTGGATGTAGGTGCGGTGGTTGACGGTAAAAATCCCGTTTTTATCGGCAGCAATGCCGCTCAATGACACATCGGTCACCGCACTGGCTTCGATAAGTGCTTCGATGGCCGTGGGCTTGCTGCCCCGGTTGACTTGCAGGTCCAGTTCCCAGTCACCGGCGCCAAGGCTGCGCACGGGGTAGCCGTGGTTCGCGTCGGGCTGGCGCTCATCAACGATGAGCCAACGGTTGTCCAGCGTGTCGTAATGCGTGCGATAGAGGTGCCCATCCGTACCTTTGACGTATTGCAGCGGTTCGCTGCTGCCCGCCGGGGTGAATTCATAAATCCCGGCTTGATAGCGCTCGCCGGTTCGCAATGTCATGCCGTTGGTCGTTCTTGAACTCGGCTGTAGATGGGTGAGTGTCAAGGCCGGGTGCGGTGGCCGTTGACGAATGGACTTGGCGAAAACGGCAGAACCGGCAAAGTCCGACGCACCATCCGTTAGATGGGTGATTGAGCCCATGAAGTGCAACAGGGCTTCCTGCTGCTCGTCACGTGATAGGGCATCCAGGCCCAAATTGATCGAATACAAAAAGCGCAGAATCGCCACAGGCAACATGATTTTGAACGGGAGTACGAAGGACACCAGGTCCAGCAAAGTGTCGAGCGTCTCGATCACCGTTGCGACGTTGCTTTCTTGCGTGGTGGTCGATTGTTCATTGGCGTTACGGGTCGCGAACAGGGCCTCTATTTGATAAGACTGTTCCAGAAAGTGGTCCTTGATACTCAGCAGGTGGCTCAGTTGAGACGCGATAGAACCGGTTTTGAGCAGAGGGCCGATATAGGATCGGTTGATCTCAGTGACGCGCTGCATGATGTAAGGGTGCAAGGTTGTGTGGGCGAGTGCAGTGCCCAAGGATTCGAGGTCAGTAAATTCGCGGAACCAGATGTTGTCGGGTGCTTGCGGGGTGTAGCAGACGCGGGTGGTCGACAATTGCTGGCTGATGACGAATACGCCCGGCAGCGGCCTGTTCTTGAGCAGCAGTTGTGAAACGTAGATTTTCTTCCCATCAACCAGGCGCTCGTCGCTGTGTACCGGCCGGTCGAGCAGGGCCTTTATCCAGGCGGCGGTATGCGGTGTCAGTTGTTTCGATAACGTGCCTTCCACCAGGTCCAAGCGCAGCAGCGCTGTTTTCAATGCCACGTAGCGTTCTTTTCGCCACTGCGCGGCGGGAGATTCCAGCAAGGTGTGACGCAGATGCGTTTGAAATAAACGCCCGACGTCCAGTTGGCGCACCAATGCTTTGACGTAGGCGGGGGCGAGTGTGGGATGCGTCTGGTTGTTTTCACCCAACACGCGTGCGGTCAGCGCAAAGGTCAGATCAAGCTTGCCGACATTATCCAGTGCCACGGCGCTCAGACTGCGACGGGTTTCTCTATATGAAAGGGTGGGCCCTGTGCGGTGCAAGCTATTGGCGGCGGCATAGCCCGAGGTGGCAAAGGGATAAATGACCGGGCCCGTGCTTATGGCCTCTGTGGTTGAAATCATGAGGCGGTCTGGATTGATCTCAATATTCAGGTCGGCTTTGACCTGTTTTTTGAGCGCGTCTTTGGCAAAAGTCAGCAGTTGGCTTCGTTGGCCTATGAGGTTAAGTGCGATCTCACCCGGAACGTGGGCGTCAGAAGCGGCGTTCTTGAAGGCTTCCATCGCCAGCCGCCATTGGGTTTTTTCGGGCTCTGAGGCGTCAGTGAGCCATGCGGGCAGGCTGCTTTCGATTAAGCGTGTGTAGCGTGCTTTCAGGATCTGCGCAGGTTGCACAAGCAAGCTCTGCCCCAGCATCCGGTCAATTCTGATGCCAATGGCGTCCAGATCGCGATCCAGTGATGCCTGGCGGATGCCACGCCAGGCATGGGTGATATCAGACTGCTGTTTCTCGATGATTGAGCTGATCCGGTCACTGAATACAGAACCGGTAATAACTTCATAGCCAAAACCTTGCATGTCCGCTGCCCGCGAGTGGTGGGCCGCAGGCATCAGGTCCAGGAGGGCCTTGCGTTGCAGATCATCCTTGAAGCGCTCATTCAGTTCCTGATTGAGCGCGTCGAACGTTGTAAAAACTTCGAGACCACTGCCGGGCATGAATAACACGACCGGTTGTTGCGCCTTCGCAGAGCCGGAATCGGCGTCTGGCGTTTGCACGAGGTGATTGAAGCGCGGGCTGGTGGTTGCCAGAGCAACCGAGTCGGGATGGGCAATGATGAACAGGCCGCTCATTTCGCTGTCGAGCGCGCTGATGGCGCCTTTTAACACCACCCGATAAGTGTTCAACGTGCCGGATGGGTTCGCGGTTAATTGCGACACCATTGAATAGGCCGCTGCACTCAGTGTGTTGTCCTGACGGCGGACGTCGGCTTCGTTGCTGACGCAGGTTCGAAAGTGTTCTGTGAACCAGTTTCGTGGGCTTGGGGTGAGGTTTTGCTCATCGCTTGCATCCCAAAATGACAGCACCTGGTGTTTATAAATGACCTCAAGGTGTTGAGCGGTGTGCTCAAGGAATTTTTCGAACAACGGGATCGTGATGCCTTGTATGCGGTCCGCTTCATTCAGTGAATACGGGGTGTTGACGATGGCCACTGAGCGTTCGTCGAACGTGGGTAGGAGGCGAGACTCAAAGTACTCCTCGAACACGTCGGACAAGGTGCGCGAAATGATCATCGGGGTTTGACCCACCTGCGCCTCGTCGAGACAGGTGATGAACATATCGTCGGTGCAACTGCCCTGGGCGAGTTTGGGAAAGGTTTTTCTCAACTGTTGGTCGAGCGTGCCCGGTAAGTCGGGCAAGGCTTGCAGGAGTAACTGTTGTTCAGCTTCGGCGCGTTTCAGGTGATCGAGATGGAGGGGCATTTGAGTCTGACTCTTGGCACAAAATCGGGCGCATGTTTCGCCCGTGAGAAGGCCTGCAACCTGGGTCGTCTTCGCTCCTCAAGGAGATGTAGAGACCAGGTTTGGGCAAAGGCCGGTTCAGCGAAGTGTCGAAGCTACAGAGGGCAGGCGGGTGGTAGATAGATAAGGGTGTTGCCAGCGTGCGTGACCCTCAGAACCGCGTAAAGGCTCTGAGGGTCACAAGGCAAACTTACTGGACTCTGTGCAAGCCTGTTATTTGAAGGTCGTGTATCAGTTTGCTAACAAGAATGTAGCGTTTTTGATGAACCTGTTCCCAATGCGGACGCTCGATAAAGAACTGCCCTGATTCGCTTGTTTGCAGAGGCGTATGAACGATTTCATTTGAATTGGAACGATGGATTAACTGCGCACCTTCCGGCGAGTTGTTGAATAAGAATGCACCGGGCTTATCCAGTTTGGCTGCAATCTCTGCTGCGGTGAGCACCGTTTTTTTTGCGTCAGCGCCACGAATGTTCAGTTTGAGCCAATAGTCGTTTTTCATAAAAGTGACGTCAGCGCCTGGAAAAGGTGTTATCAGGTCACTGAGATCCTGTCGCACCTGGAGTTTATGGCTCGAAGGCACGTCTGTGATCCGCATTCCGACAGCTCCTTCGAGTTCCGACAGCCCGGGTACGCCTTTAAACGTGTTGGCATGGGTATTACCGGTCAAGGCAATCCATTTGTGAACTCCGGTACTTTCCACATGACTACGGATCACGCTAGAAGCAAAGTAGCTGAACATTTCATACCGGTGAAGCGCCGAGTTCGCCGTCGGCATGCCTTTTGAGTAGTAACTGGCCATGCAGTCCAGGGCTTTGATTTTGATACCGTGTCGTCTCGCTTCTCGTACCAAGTTGCTATAGGTGTATGCGGTATTCGCGGGCAGTTGGTGACCTGCATCCTGTTGTTTCAAGAACGTGTCCAGCACCGGATCCATGTTTCCGGTCTTGAAATAATTATCCAGCAGAGATTGATGCGCGTCGGTTTGAAGATGTTCCAGATAGATGACATTTTTTTTGTTTTTAGACAGTGACTTCATGTAGTCGATCAGAACTTTCTTGGCGCCGATGTCTGAATGGCTTTCACCTAACACGATTCCGTCAACGTTTTCATGCAAACGCTGTAGAAGATCATTCGGAGTGAATTTCTCAGGCAGCGTGGGGCGCGCGGGTCGCGGTTTAATAGGGGTTTTGACGAAAAATGCTTGAGCATCGCCGAGCAATTTAACCCTGAGTTCTGTGAAATACTTCGCCAGCAGGGTGACTTCAGGTTTCGCAAAAACATAGCGGCTATCCTGAAACCGTGGCACGTGATCAATACAGTTTTGAAGGGGCTTATTTAAGTGTTCAGGTACATCGTACTGACTGTTAGACACTGCAGGTAAGGCGACAGGAAGTTCCATGTGCGGCCGTTGCAGTGATCTCCAATTGTTCGGCCCCAGCTTGATCTCCCAATGCTCTGAAGACTTGCGTAATGTGTACTGGACGGAATGGCTTCCTGATGCGCCGGGCGTTTGTAAATACAGATTGCGGCCCAACCAGCCTTTGTAAACTTCAAATGTTTGACCGTTTTCTTGAATGTAGCGCTTGTTGTTTACGTGATAAATACCCTGACTGTCCGCCTGAAGTGTGGAGAGGTTGACGTCAGTGACGCGGGCACTGTGCAGTACGCGCTCAATGGCGCTCCCTTGTTGGAACAGTGGAGCCCCGCCATCAACGTCCCAGCGTCCGGCCGACAGTTCGCGAACAGGCATTTGATAGCGTGAGTCGGGGTTGCGTTCATCAATGATGCGCCAGGTGTTGTCCAGATCGTCGTAGCGAGCGCGATACACGTTGCCATGGGTGTCTTTTATATAGTGCTTCGTTTGGCCGGTTGCGTTTGAAACTGACTCATACACACCGCCGCCAAACTCCCCGCCTGTCTTCACGCCCAGACCGTTGGTATTTTCAGTGCTGGCCGCACTGGGGTTGAGCCTTGGCACAGGTTGTTTGACGCGCTGGCGTATGGCGCCCGCAAAGACTGCAGAGCCCGCAAAGTCCGAGGCACCATCGGTAACGTGGGCAACAGCGCCCATAAACGCCAAAAGCGCTTCGTCTTCTTCGCCGCGCTTCAGTGCGTCTACGCCTTGGGCTATCTGGAAAATAAAACGCAGCGCGGCAATGGGTAACAAAACCCGGGTGGGCAACACAAAGGAAACAACGTCTACAACCGCCAATGCTGCATCTTTGGCCGTATTGAGATTGCTCTCATACGTTGAGGTTGTTTGTTCATCGGCCTCTCTGAGGGCGTATGACACTTCGTTGTCATAAGACGCCTCGAAGGCATTGCCGTAGATCATCAGCATTTGGCTATTTGCCCCGTCCTGCCCCGCCTCCAGAACAGGTTTTAAATAGGCCCAGCGAGCGGCCGTCACCCGTTGTTGCAGATAACCACGCCAGCGTTGATGCGACAGCGTGCGCGCCAACTCTGGGCTTGAACTTGAGACTTGAAACCATGTGTTATCAGGGGCGTCCGGCAGGTAATAAATCAAGTCGGTGCTTTCTGTCGAACTGAACACCATGGCGCCCGGCAAAAAGTTCTTGTTCACGATCAACAGATAGGCGTTGACGTGACCATCGTTGATTTTAGGGCGTGTGGTGCCTGTCGGGTGATCGAGTACGGCTTGAACCCAAGCCACTTGGCTGGCGTTCAGGGCGCCGGACATCTTGGCTTCGAGCAAGTCCAGGCGCAGTTGTGCCATTTTGACGGCTATGTAGCGCTCCTTGCGCCAGGCCGCCTGAGCAGATGTGTTCAGCAGGTGGTTAAGGTGCGCTTTATAGCTGTCCCCCACATCGATTTGTCGCACCAAAGCTTTAATGTAATCAGCCGTGAGCACAGGATGACGGGCGGCGTTGGCGTCTATGACCTGAGCCGTGAGCGCGAAAGTAACGTCCCATATACCGACATTGGAGAGCGCCAATTGCGTCAGGCTCAATTGGTTTGTGATGAAGCTGATCGCAGGGCCGGTTCGATCAAGGCTGTTCCCTGCGGCGTAGGCAGAACCATGAAGCGGGAAGATCACCGGGCCTGTCTGAACGGCTTCAGTGGTCTGGATATAAATGCTGTCCGGGTCAACGTCAATGCCGTGGTCGGCTTCAATTTGCCGTTTCAGTCGGGTTCTGGCGTACCCCAGTAATGTCTGCTTCTTTGCGCTTTCAGTGATGGGTTGCAAGCCCGGCGCTTCAGAGGCCTGTTGTTCATGTATCAGCCGTTCGGTCGCCAGACGCCATGCCACTTTTTCATCTTCAGGGGCCGTTTTAAGCCACTGCGGCAGTTGCTGTTCCAACAAATGGGCATAGCGCGAACGCAAGATGGCGGCGGGGTTGACCACCCAGCTTGAGGCGAGTGTTTGATTGATCAGTTCGCACAGATATTCCGGGGCCAGCGTTTCCTGATCGACAGCCTTATTACGCCGGGCCGTGGCGCAGGCATGCAGCATGTCCTTTTTTTGTTTATCGATAAGCTGTTGCGCCAAGAACGACTGGGCATCTTGAGGGAGTGCACCCACCTCGACCTCTACCAGATCTGAGGTATTCGCATGCTCTTGCGCCAGCACATGATTAAGCAGTTGGATACGTTGGTACGGGTCCTTGAGCCTTGCATTGAGCTCTTGCTTGAGCAAGTCAAGTGAGTCGAACGCCTCCAGTCCACTGGTTGTTGTATAAAAAACGACCTGGCCGGATGTGGGTTGTTCTTCGTCGTCCGTGGGCGTAACGGTCATCACAAAAACGCCCGTCAGCTTGATATCAGGCATGGGCCTTTCGGCTTTTAGAAACAGCTCATACACGCCTGGTGGGGACTCAGGCGTGGGTTGAGACACACGGGTGCTGAAACATTGGATGACAGCATTGGCCGCCGCGCTGCTGAGGGTCTGGTCGCCAAGTCGCACGTTGGCTTCGTCCAGCAGCAGGTGTTGCAGACACTGAGTCAGCCATTGCTTGGGAGTCATTGAATCAAAGGTGGCATGGGGCGTTTGCCAGAACTCAGCCCAAGCATCCCTTACACATAGGTCATAGTTGCCAATCACATAATCCAGATAGCTTTCGAGATCGACAGGGGCCAGCCCCACTGCTCGGTGCTGCTCGCTCAATGAGTAAGGCTGGCTGTAAACATGGGTTGCGCCTTGTACAAAGACTGGCGGGCCTTGAGTCAAAAAGCTCTCTTCGATATACGAACTGATACTCCTGCTGACAAGCACAGAGGACTGCCCGGGTTCCGCCGCAGCTTCATGGTTGATATGTAACTCATCGGTGGAGCTGTCTTTGGGCAAGTGTGGAAAAGTGCTGCACAGACGATGATTAAAAGCCGCAGCGAGAGTGGGCACATGTCGGAGCAAGGTTTGTAGCTTATGTTCAACGCTTTTAAGGCGCTCGAGATGAAGATTCATGGGACATCCATGTCAGATGTCGCGCGACAGCCGCGGGACAGGAACAGACAGGGAATAACAAGGCGCTAAGGGGCAGGTGATATATATGTATGAAATTGCGGGGTGCTGGCATGGTTGAGGCCGGAGGCTTATGAGTTGGTTTTCGAGACTCGTCGCGCTAGAGCTGTTTGCTTACGCTTACGTAGAGCAAGCCTTCTTCGGCGGTCTGCGCCTCTATCGGCGGATTGGCCTGTGTGGCCGGTACGGTTGCCGGGGCCGTTTCACCTACAACACGCGCGACGGTATTGCCGCTTTTGATCGAGCTGAATGGCGGCAGCGTGTCTTGTTCGGTGCGCAGGTAGTACGCCCGTAGGGTTTCGTACTCGTCCTCACTCAGTTCCTTGCTGTCGTGTATTTCCTTGCCCATGGCATCGCGCCAGAAGGCATCGACTTGTACGCCACCGTTCTCGCCTTGCTGTAGAAACAGTTCGTCAGGGGTGCCGATGCTGGTTGCGGTTTTTCGGAAAGGTACGCGGATGGCGTGCACGTGCAGGGGCGGTAGATTGAGTGCTTCTGCCATGCGCTACGCCCCGTTCATCCAGAATTTATCGTCATGGCGCACGATCAGCTTGCCTTCGGCCCGCACCGTGCTGCTTTTTTCCAGCGGGTAGCATTTGCCGCCCACGGTGTTGCTCTTGAGGCCTTTGGCTGCCCCGGCCTGATCGCCCTTGGTGGTGGGCACCAGGCTCATGTCGTAGACGACCACGGGGTTGCCATTGGCGCGCACCGATTTGGCCACGCCGGTGGCGGTTTTCAGTTCTGCGGTGACCGGGTAAGGCACCGGCGGAATGGCCGCGCCCATCGGGGTTTTGCACACGTCGGGGACGATGCTGACGACCTTCCATTGGCCCTGTTTGCGGGCGATGACGTTGTCGGCCATGTCAATGCACCTTCTTCGGTGTGCGCTTGAGCAGCGGCGCCGTCGGGTCGGTTTCAAAGCGCGCTTCGAGCACGCGGATGTCGAGGGTGTTGGGCAGGCTGATGCGGTGGGTCAGCAGCAGGGTCATGGCGTCGGTGTCGATGCGCAGGGTGTCGGTGAGCATCGGCAGCGGCAGCAGCGCGCCGTTGACTAAACGCAGCAAGACAAACGGGCGATGGCCGGGCAGTTCCACGCATAGCCGCCCGTTCGAGGTCAGGCTCGGATCGGTCAGGTTGAACAGTTCGATGCGCAGGTTGGGCGGCGGGAATTCGATCTGTTGATCGGCGGGCGCGCCGTTCCAGTAGGCGAAGTCAAAATCGTATGGCAGACCGGGCCAGCGTTCGGTTTGCCATAAGGCGTCGTAGTTACCGGCTAAAGCCAGTCGCGGTGCCCAAGCTCGGCCGACCACACCAAAGCCAGCGGGTTGATATTTATAAGTGCTCGCCACCTGCTCCATGTCGGTGGCGTCGAGTTCCCCCTCGGGATGTTTGGCCCTATCCAAGTGCAACACCGGCGTGTCGGGTGCTTCGATCTGCGGTGCGGGCAGTTCACGCAGCGGCGCATCCAGTGTGTAACCCAACGACTCCTGACGTTTTTCGATCCAGCCGCTGCCCAGTGGGTTGCTGTAGCAGACCTCGTTGAGCAGGTATTCGGGACTGTCGGGCGCGAGCGGATGCTCAGGATTGCGCACCACGCTGCTGCCGCCAAAGGCATATTCCCAGCGCAGTGGAACGCTGAGCGCGGGCTGCGGTTCGCTCAGTTGCCAGCCGCCGAACAGGCTGTGTTTGAACTGGCGTGGCCCGGTGAAACGCAATGGCTTGTCCAGCAGGTAGTGGCGGGTCGGTGCATCGGCGCAGGCCTTTTCGGCAGCTATGCGCTGGGCTTGCCACTCTTGAAGCTGAAACTCGTTCAACGGCTCGCCGGGGCTCAGCGGCTGTGGCAGCGGCACGTCTATGTGCAAGGGCGGCACCGGCACGCTCAATCGGATGCCAACCTGCCATGAGGCGGCGGGCAGGCCCTGCGGCGCATGCGCTTGACCCACCACGATCACGTCGCAGCGTGGTTTGAAGGGCGCCAGGTCGCTTTCCTCGCAGACGCTGCTGATACCTTCGTCGCCGTAATAGGTGTCGCCGGTACACAACGGCACCGGGTCGTCGTCCATCACTTCGGCACGGAACTGCCCCGGTTGGCCGGCGATGGGCAACAACCGATAGCCGACCTTCATGGCCAGTACGGGATACTCTTGATCGTCCACACCCAGCGCGCTGAAACACAACGCATCGAAGGGCGTCAGGTTACGAAATTCCATGACGCCTCCTCAGTTGATATCCACGTCTTTGCCGTTGATTTGCACTGCGCCTGTGGCACTGAAATCGAAGGTGCGGCCGTTGATCAGCACCGTGCCGTTGGACTTCATCGTCAAGGTGGATTTGCCGACCGTGACGGTGAATTCATCACCGGCATCGATGGTGAAGCGCTTGCCCACCACCACCGATTTATGAATGCCCACTTGCTCGCTTTGGCTCAAGCCGACAGTGGTGTTCATGGCCGCCCCGACACTGGTCTGGTAGGCCGCGCCGATGGTCAGCGCTTTGGCCAGCCCAATGGTTTCTGCTTTGGCCAGGGCGATGGTTTCGGTTTTGTTGCCGCCGATGGTCACGCTGCGGTTGGCACCGATCTGGATGGTTTCGTTTTTGCCAACGTCCTCGGTGCGGTGGTCGCCGATGGAGATGGTTTCGTTGTGGTCGACCCGCTCACTGCGGTCATTGCCGACAAACGTGGTTTCGTTGTGGTTGACGTGGATGTTCTGGTCTTTCTCGGCGTGGACGTAGATCTCTTCCACACCCTTTTCATCCTCAAACCGCAGCTCATTGAAGCCATCACCCTTGTGGGTCTGGCTTTTGATGGTCATGCGGGTTTTGTGTTTGGGCAGTTCGTAGGGCGGCAGGTTAGCTTCGCGGTAGGCGCGACCGGTGGCGATTGGCTGGTCGGGATCACCGTCAAAGTACTGGATGATTAGCTCTTGGCCGATGCGCGGGATCGCCATCGCGCCCCACATGGTGCCCGCCCAGCCTTGGGCGACGCGGATCCAGCAGGAGCTGTGTTCGTTGTTCTGGCTTGCGCGGTCCCAGGGGAAGCTGACTTTGACCCGCCCCCACTTGTCGCAGAAGATTTCTTCGTTGGGCGGGCCGACCACGGTGGCGGTTTGCGGGCCGTCGATGCGCGGTTTGGGGCACAGCGGGGCTTTCCAGTCGAACGCGGCGGGGGCCAAGGTGGCCTCAAGGTGGTAGCTCGTGCCAGAGACGCTGCCGGCAGCTTCTTCCTGTTGGCTGCTGTGCTGGATGCCAGTGTGGGTGATGCTCACGGTGCGCCAGCGGATGTTCAGGTCGTCGCGTGGGTGGTCGGTGAGGTCGAAGGATTTGCCCGGTTGCAGGCGGGCGTCGTCACCTTCGACTTTGGCGATACGGGCGTCGCTGCGCAGGGCGTTGAGGCGGGTTTTAGTGAAGGGTTTGCCGGCGATGTCGCGCTTGTAGCGGCCGGGATAATCGAAGCGTTCGTAGTCGCGGCCTTGGTGCTCAAGCTGGGTGCCGGTGGCGATGTGTTCTTGGTTATAGCGCGGGTGGGTGAAGGTGTAGTCGCGCTGCACTTGGCGGGCGGTGCACACCTGTTCGGTGTAGTGAAAACTGCGCAAGGCCGGTTCGGGTTGATCGCCGCCGCCCATGGCTTGGTACAGCACGCTGCAGGCGTCTTTGGTGCCGATGGCGCTGACACGGTCGGTGATGATCAAACGATGCCCGTCGGCGCGGTGCTCGAAGGTGTAGAGCAAGCCTTCTTCGGCGGCCAGTCGGGCCATGAAGTCCAAGTCGTTTTCGCCCGCTTGGACGCAGTATTCGCGGGGTTGGTGGTCGTAGCTGAGGCGTTGCTCGAAGTCGTTCAGGCGATGCGCCTTGAGCACGGTGTCGAGGATTTGCGGCACTGTTTGCTGCTGGAAGATCCGCCAGTTGGAACACAGCTTAGTGCGGGCCAGTGTCGGTTCAACTAAGACGCTGTAGCGGGTGCGACGAAAGCCGGTGTCGCCTTGGGTTAGGGAACTGATAAGGCCATGCACGTAGCGCAGCGGGGTGTCGCCACGCCAGATCGTCAGCAGTGCGGGTTTGTCCAGCAGCTTGCCGAAGTCCAGCTCGGCGTCGAAACTGGCCAGTTGCAGGGTCAGTGTGAAGGGCTTGGACAAACCTTCATCGAGTTTGAATTCGATGACCTCGAAGTCGGCGCCACTGCTGGGTTCGAAGGTGTAGCGCAGGTCGCTTTGGCGGGGCATAGAAAGTCCAGGGCGTCAGGCAAAAGGTGGGTGCACGATGCGAACTGTGCGTGAGTTCGCTTCGATGCTGTTGCCACCTTAGGCTTGCGTTTCGCTGGGTCTCAATAGGTCGCCTTAAAACCAGAAGAGTCCTACATTGTTAGGCGTAATTGTCTGTTGATTAATGCTTTCAGTAGGCTGTTCTGGCCTCAAAGACACTGACATATACGTTAATGGCGAGACTCAAAAGCTGTATTGCGCCCCCGCTCCGGCATACCAGGATCGACCAGGAGCGGCTTCGTAGAAGCGGCTATTACCGTCGGCCACAATGACCGAGCCCACGTATTGTCGGTCCAGCAGGTTGTCCACGCGCAGGGTCTGGTGGAAGGTCCAGTGATCGACCTTTTGCTCAAACTTGGCGCGCCAGTTGAAGACGCTATAGGCCGGTGCGGCTTTTTGGGTGTTGGTGTCTTCGACGTAGACCTTGCTGCGGTACATGCCTTCGACGGCTGTGCTGAGCCAGTCGACGGGTTTCCAGTTCACTTCAGCAAATAGCGTGGTTTGCGGCACGCCCGGCAGGTCGTTGCCTTTGTCCACGTTGGCAGTGGGGGTGCTGAAGTCGCGGTCATAAGTGGCTTGCAAACGGGTGTAGGCCAAGCTGGCGGTCCAGTCGTCTGCGAGCTGGCTTTCAACGCCCAGTTCAAACCCGCGACGCAAGGTGCGCCCCGCGTTTTGATAGGTGGTACGCCCGCCGCTATTGCCCAACACCACCAACTCATCGGTGGTGGTGATCTGGAAGATCGCCGCATTGATGCGCGTGTTGTCGACCTGCGCTTTCAAGCCCATTTCGTACTGCGTGCTTTCAGCAGGCTTGAGGCCGAAGTTAAAACCATTACCGCTCGGTGAGTAAGCCAACTCTGCCTGGGTCGGCGTTTCAAAGCCTTTGCCAGCGCTGACATAACCATGCAGTTCAGGAGTAAAGGCGTACATCACGCTCACGGAGGGCGTGGCTTTTTCGTAGCGTTTGGTGCCGCTGTCGTCGCCGTTGCTCAAAAATTGATCATGGACGTCCATTTCCATGGTGCTGTAGCGCAGCCCCGCTTGAACGGTCCAGTCGTCGATGGCCCAGTTGGCCTGTACATACGGATCGAGGCTGCGTGCGGTGTCGATTTCGTCACGGACCAAGGCTCCTTTCACGCCGAGCTGGTCACCACTGAAGTTGTTGTAGCCGTGGCGGCTGTCGCGGCTTTGGTCGTAATCGAGCCCACCAATCAAGGTTAGATCGCCGGGCACACTGTCGACAGGTTGTAGCCAGCGCAGGCTGCCGCCGTAGAATTTTCGGTCGAACTGCACCACGCCGCCACCCTGGTTGTTGCCGGGCGCTTTTTGGGGGATCGCTAAATATTGGATCACGCTACGGGTGCCGGTGTACGCATTGACCTGCAAAGTCGCGTTGCCGATGTAGCGTTCGTAGTTCAAGCCCACTTGCTGATGGTCAATACTCTTGCGGGTGTTGTAGGTCAGTGCTGCAGGTGCCACTGAACGTGGGTCTGCCTTGTAGGCTTGCCAGGTTTGCCCCAGCGGGTCTTGGGTGCCGTTTTGCTCCAGGCTGCTGTAAATCAGCGCCAGTTTGCTGTCTTCGTCGGGCTTTAAGTTGAGCTTGGCAAAGGTCTGGTCGCGGCGGGCGGCGCTGTGGTCACGGTAGCCGTCGGTGTCCATGCGCGAGGCATCGAGCACAAAGCCCACGTCGTCGGTCGCGCCTTCGGCCGTGAGGTGGTTTTTGCTCATTCCGTCGCTGCCCACCAGGGTTTCGGCGCCGATGCGCGGCGGCCCTTCGCCATCGCGGGAGAACATTTGAATCACCCCGCCAGCATTGCTGCCGTACAGCGTGGCCGCCGGGCCGCGCAGCACTTCGATGCGTTCGGCGGTGTCGAGGTTAAAGGTGGCGGCTTGGCCTTGGCCGTCCGGGGTGCTAGCGGGAATGCCGTCCGCAATCAGCTTGATGCCGCGTACACCAAAGGCCGAGCGTGCGCCAAAGCCACGGGACGAGATTTGCAGGTCTTGTGCATAGTTCTGCCGGTTTTGCACCACTAGCCCCGGCACGCGAGACAGCACTTCGCTGGCGTTGATGCCCAATTGACCCTCGCTGATCTGCTGCTGGTTGATGCTGTCGACCGAGTAAGGCAGGTCAAAACTGGGGCTGGCGCTGCGCGAACCGGTAATGACGCTGGGGTCTAGTTCCAGGGTTTCGGCGAAGCTGGCGGGGGCGAGGCAAAGCCCCGGGAGCAACAGGGCAAAGCGGGCAGGGGCAAAAAAATTCATGGGCGGTATCGGGGTTCCGTGTGACGCGACCCGTCTGGGCGACGGGTATCAGGCTAGCAGAGGGTGGGTAGTTTAGCGGTGTAAGAGGCTTCATACGAAAACTTAGGAAGCCATGACCTGCGATTAGCCGCAGCCGGGTGCTAGGTTGCGAGGTCATTTTTCAGGAGCCAATGCGATGGCCTGCAAATTCGTGCTGCTGTGTGTCGTGCCTTGCTTTTTGTTGGGTTGTGGGTCCGTCAAGACCTTGTTCGGCAGTGATGAGAGCATCCGTCGGGACCTTAAAAAGCAGCGCAGCTACTGTGACTCGGTGACCCGTGTCTACAGTGGCGTGGCGTTTGATTTGTGCGTGCTGAATGCGCCGCCCAACACCACCAGCGGGGTGCCCAGCGGGTTTGTGCCGATTTTCTTTTTTGACGTGCTGGCCTGTGCGGTGGTCGACACGGTTGCGTTGCCTTATACGATTTTCCAGCAAAGCCGCGCGGGCAGTCTTTTGTTGAGGTAGGCAGGCGGGCGCCAGGGCGTGGCAAATAGCGCTGGGTCATTCCCGTGCGCTTTACGCTATAATCCCGCCCTTTAGTTGTTTCTGCGCGTTGCGCGCAGTACACCCTTTTTTCAGGCGCCCGCCGCCTGCCTGCATTTTTAAGAGGCTAATCCAGTGGCATTGACGATCCTTGGCCTGTCCGGCGCCCTTAGCCATGATCCCTCCGCAGCCCTTTATATCGACGGTAAGCTGGTCGCAGCGGCTGAGGAAGAACGCTTTGTACGCGACAAGCATGCAAAGAACCGCATGCCTTACGAGTCCGCAAAATTCTGCCTTGAGCAAGCGGGTATCAAACCTTCCGACGTTGATGTGGTCGCGATCCCGTTCGCGCCTATCAGCTTGTTCGGCAAGGCCCGCTGGCACTATGCCAAACGTTACTGGTACGCCCCGGATCGCGCCCTTGACGCGATCCTGATGGGTAACCGTCGCTACAAGCGCTATCGCAATAAGATCGTGTTCTGCCTTGAGCAACTGGGCTTCGACCCGAAGAAAATCAAGATCGAACCGGTCGAGCACCACTTGGCACACGCCTCCAGCGCTTACCACTGCTCGGGTTTCAAAGAGAAAACCGCGATTCTGGGCATTGATGGTAAAGGCGAGTACGCCACAACTTTCTTCGGGTATGGCGAGAACGGCAAGATCACCAAGATCAAAGAGTTCTTCGACCCAGACTCCCTCGGCGGCCTGTACGGCGCAATTACTGAGTTCCTCGGTTTCGAGATGCTTGACGGCGAGTTCAAGGTCATGGGCATGGCGCCGTATGGCGACGCCAGCAAATATGACTTCTCGCGCTTAGCCTCGTTTGAAAACGGCGAGTTGGTGATCAACACCGAATATGCCAACGTGATCGGTCTGCGTCGTTATAAAGAGAAGGGCAAGGGTTTCTACTTCTCGCCAAAACTGATCGAGTGGCTGGGGCCTAAGCGTGAAGGCGACATCGCCGATGAACCTTACATCCACTACGCCGCCAGCATGCAAGCGCTGTTTGAAAAACTGGCGCTGCAAATGATCGACTACTACTTGGGCGACATTCTTAAGCAAACCGGCAAACTGGCGTTTGCGGGCGGCTGTGCGTTGAACGTTAAGCTCAACCAAAAGATCATCGCTCGCCCAGAAGTCAAAGAGCTGTTCGTGCAGCCTGCCTCCGGTGATGCCGGTACGGCAGTGGGTGCGGCAGCTTACGTATCGCAAGCGCGCGGCGTGCCGGTTGAGAAGATGGAGCACGTCTACCTCGGCCCTGCGTACAGCAACGAAGATGTGATCGCGGCCTGTGCCCGTCACCCTGGCAAGCCTGCGTGGCGCCAAATCGACAACACCCCTGAGCGCATCGCCAAGATCATGGTCGACGGCAACCCAGTGGCTTGGTTCCAAGGCCGCATGGAGTTTGGTCCGCGTGCCTTGGGCGGTCGTTCGATCATTGGCTGCCCAAGCAGCGCAGGCGTGGCTGACCGGATCAACGAACAGATCAAGTTCCGTGAGCGCTGGAGGCCTTTCTGCCCTTCGATGCTCGACACGGTAGGCCCGCAGATGATCAAGGTTGATCATCCCGCTCCGTTTATGACCTTCACCTTTGAAGTAGCTGAAGAGTGGAAAACCCGCGTGCCAGAGGTTGTGCATGAAGACGGCACCTCCCGCGCTCAGGTGCTTAAACGCGAATACAACCCGCGCTACTACGACATGATGAAAGCGCTTGAAGTGCTGACCGGCAATGGCGTATCGCTGAACACCTCGCTTAACCGCCGTGGTGAGCCGATGGTCTGTTCGCCGACCGACGCGCTGAACATGTTCTTCGGCTCAGATCTGCAATACCTGATCATGGAAGACATCTTGGTCGTCAAGGAAGGCGCGCAGCGTTATGAATCGCTCGACTGAGCGTCATGTGTTGCAGTTCTGTCACGGCTATGACGGGCCGTTTCTGGACTGCGCGCGCCAGTACGCCAGCCTGTTTGCGGGCAGCGGGTATAAGGTCACCACGGTCTTTTTGACCGGGGCGGCCGATCCCGAAATAGCCGCTGGCTGTGCCTCAGACGAAGTGCTGTTTATGGAGTTCAGCTCCAAGGCCATACGTGGCCTGAAGCTGGGCGCTATTGGCAAACTGCGCAAAATCGCTGCTTCTCGCGCTTTCAGCTTTTGTATCGCTCATCGTTTCAAACCGATTTATATCGCCTTGTTGGCGACCGGTTTGCCGGTGATCGGCGTACATCATGCGTTTGGCGATTATCAGCGGGGCAGTCGTAAGCTCTTTGCGAATCTGTTTCGTAAGCGCCTGAGCTTGCTCGGGGTATCTGACGCGGTGCGCGACGACATGCGCAGGTGTTTGCCCAAGTGGCCAACCGGGCGCATCAGCACGTTGTACAACCGCATTGATATCGGCGCGGTACAAGCCAGCCAGTTACCCGGCACCCAAGCGCGTGAAGCACTGGGCCTGTCGCTTGAGGGTTTTATCGTCGGTAATGTCGGGCGTCTGCACCCCGATAAAGATCAAGCCACCTTGATCCGGGGTTTCGCCAAGGCGCTGCCAGATTTGCCGGTCGATAGCCAGTTGGTGATTCTCGGTAAGGGCCGCTTGGAGCAAGACCTCAAAGCCCTGGCTCAAACACTTGGCATTGCTGCGCAGGTTAAGTTTGTGGGGCAAGTTGCGGATGCACGGCGTTATTTCCGGGCGTTTGATGTGTTTGCGCTCACTTCCGATCACGAACCTTTTGGCATGGTTTTGCTTGAGGCCATGGCCGCAGGCGTGCCGTTGTTGGCGACCGCGTGTGGTGGTGCCAAAGAAGTGGTTGAAAGCGTAGGCGTTCTGTTCCCGTTGGGGGATGTCGAGGCTTTGGCTCAAGGCATCAAACACCTGTCGACGCTCACTGATGAGCAGCGTCATGCGTGTGCTGACTTGATGCTGACACGCCTGCAAGAGCGCTTTAGCGATCAAGCCGTGCATGACCGGTTCTGGCAATTGCCGCAAGTCACTGACCTGACTGCGGGGGCCTGATGCTTAATTTTTTGCAAAGCTTTCGTGAGCGCGGCTGGAGTGCTGTTGACGCAAAGACCTACGCCGAGGCTTGGCAGCGTTTTGGCGGCAGTGTTGCCACGCATCCGCTGGTGGTTGAGCGTTTGGCGCAGTTGGCAGGTATCCCGGTGCGTTATTTAGCTTGGGAGCAAAACGGTGAACTGAAAGCCGCGATCCCGACCTGGGGCCGCGACTTGGCGTTGTCTAAAGACGTACTTAAACGTGCAGGTAAAAAAGGCCTGTTCGACCTTGGCAATGCCGAGCTCATTTTGCCTGCTGCGGTGGATGCTAACGTGCCGTTACGCCACCGTGGCCGGTATCTCTCGCAACTCAATCAAGGGCGTTTCAGCACGCTGACTCAGCAAACTGAACAGTTGGCGATGGCGCGCACGCCCGAAGAGCTGTCTAAAAAATTCCGTTACAACCAGCGCCGCGAACTGCGCTTGCTGGAAGAGGCGGGCGGTGTGGTGCGCCCGGTGACCGACTTTTCCAGCACCGAACTGGCAGCTATTTACTGCGACTTGTTCTTGCGCCGTTGGGGGTTTGTCGCGACGGGCGCCGAGCGTATGGCCGACGTTGTCGAGTTATTGCGTGAATTATTGATCGGCTCGGTCATCTTTTTAAATGACGCACCTATTGCCATCCAGTTGGTGTACCGAGTTGAATCCCCCGAATGGATCAGCGTTGAATACGTCAACGGTGGTGTAGACCCGCAAACCCGTGATTTCAGCCCCGGCAGCGTCTTGAGCTTTCTTAATACTCAGTCGGCCTGGGAGCAGGCTCGCAGCGTGAACAAGCCTCTGCGTTTTTCGTTCGGCCGCGCCGACCGCGAATATAAAGAGCGTTGGTGCAATCCGGTGCCGGTGTTTAAGGTCTAGCGCACACCTTGTAGGAGCTGCCGCAGGCTGTGATCTTTTAAACGATCAAAAGATCGCAGCCTGCGGCAGCTCCTACAGGGCATCACACTTAAGAGTTGAGCCATGAGCCGCAAACAGCAACTTCTCAAGCGCCATCGGCGCAACAAACGAATTAGCTTGCTGATTGGCCTGCTGGTGCTGATAGGCAGTGGAATATTCGTGGTCTGGTGGTTGCCGCTGGTCTTGGCAGTACTGGGCTGGGTGGCCCATGAGGCTTGGTTTGCGGACCATCTTTTCTATTCACCGCAAGACGACTATCAATACACCTTCGACCCTGACGGCCAGCGCCTAGGCGTGCGTCTGGAGGGGGAGCGTCTGCTGCTCGACACCCCGTTGACCCTGACGGGCAATGAAACCCTGATGCTGGCCATTAAGGTCAAAAGCCGCGGCCTGGGGCGCTTTCTCGATCCGAGTATTGAGCTGCTGGGCGGCGAACAGACGGATCAGCAAACCTTCGAGCGCGGGGTTAGCGGGTTGCGTTATGTGAACCTGAGCCAGCAAGCGTTGGTATTGAACCGTGGCGAATTGCGCCTCAAAGGGCGCCATTGCAGCGTGTCTGGTCTGCCTGAGCTGTGGGTTTTCCGTCAGCCCGACTACCGCGAGCAGCGGGTGATGGTGATTGCGCCCCATGCCGACGACGCTGAGTTGGCCGCTTTTGGCCTGTACAGCCAAGCCAAAGAGGCATGGATCGTCACCCTGACGGCAGGTGAAATCGAAGCCGAACACTATCAGCATATGGGGCTTGAACGTGCCGAAGCTGCGCGCCTTAAGGGGCGTTTGAGGGCGTGGGACAGCCTAGCCGTGCCGCGTTGGGCCGGTGTGCCTGAGGCGCATTGCGCGCAGTTGGGCTACTTCTGTCTGCAACTGCCTGCAATGCAGGCCGCGCCCGATCAGCCGATTGGGTCGCGTGAAGCGGATTTGAGTGATACCCGGTTGTTTCGTCAGCTCAACTCATTTGGGCTACCCGGCGACAGTGATGGCGCGCCGACGTGGAATAACCTGTTGGCGGATCTGCGTGCCTTGATCCTGCGCGCACGCCCTGAGGTCATCGTGTTGCCGCATCCCTCGCTTGACCCACACCCCGATCACATTTGCGCGCAAGCGGCGGTGTTTGAGGCGCTGCAAGGGCTGGAGTGGCAGCCAACAACGATTTTGGGCTATGCCAACCACTTGCATGACAATGATCGCTGGCCGATGGGCAATAGCGGTGACGGGGTGGCTCTGCCGCCGGTCTTTGACGCCTCGCTCAACGTGCACCCTTGCAGTCTTGCACTGACGTTAGCGCAGCAGCGCGACAAGGCGATGGCGCTTGGCATGATGCACGACCTGCAACCGCGTGCGGCGCTCAAGCGGCGTTTGCGCCGTTCAATCCAAGCGTTAATCGCGGGCAGGCAGCCATCGCCCTATGGCGAGAATGAATATTTTCGAAAAGCAGTTCGTCGGCATGAGCTGTTCTGGCGCCTTAAGACGCCGCAAGGAAAACCATGAAAGTTCTATTTCTAGTTCAGAAAGAGCAGCGGGCCATTCTGGACCGCTTATATGACGGTATCGCCGCCCATTGCGAGTGCGATACTCGCTGGCTGAGCAGTGACGAGCAGCGTAACTTGCGTAGCTACTTCCATCGTGAAGTGGACGTTTCGCGCTACGACCGCATTGTGTTTTTCTTACGTTTTAAACAGGAAATTCGTCAGGTCAGCTTTATTCGCACGCTGCCCAATCTGGTGATTCTTGAGCACGATGCGTATCAGAACTACATCGAGTGCAAGTACACCGGAAAATTCAGCGCGCATTACCGTCAGTTGCCGTGGGCGCGGGTGCTCAGCTCGGGGTTTATGGTTACACAACGCTTGCGTGACGAGGGCTTCGACGCTGTGTTCGTGCCCAAAGGCTACGATCAGACGCTGTTACATGATCTGGGGGGTGAGCGCGATATTGAGCTGGCCTTTGTCGGCAGTACCAACAGCGTGGCTTACAGCGGGCGCAAGGCGCTGCTTGATGAGTTGGCTAGCGTTGAACCGCTGGTGGTGACGCGCACCAAGTCCGGCGACGACTACCGTGACACCCTCAACCGCATTCGTTTTTTTGTCAGTGCGGACGTGGGCATGGGCGAATACATGATCAAAAACTTCGAAGCCATGGCCTGTGGTTGCGTGTTGTTGGCGTTTGATCAAGGTGAAGCAGAAAACCGTGCTCTGGGCTTTGTAGACATGCACAACATTGTTTTTTATCGCGATATACCCGAGCTGCAAAAAAAGCTGCAACGTCTGCGTAACGATCCGCAGTTGGCGGCCGATATTGCTCTTCGTGGTCGAGATCTTGCGGTGTCACAGTACAGCTTCGGTCGAATAGGTCAGCGTATTGTTGAAGAGCTGCAACCGGAGCTACGCCCTCATCCGCCCTTGTCTTGGGTCGATAGGGTTCGATTGAAACTGGGTATTTGAGAGCTCCTAGGCTCAATCGCGGTAGTCCCCCAAAGGACTGAAACTAACAATGAGAGGAGGCGAGCCGTGCGGTTCTGCCAAGAAAGCGACATTACCCTGGTTGTGACCAGTTGCGGCCGTCTTGACTTGCTCAAGCTGACGCTCGAGAGCTTTGATCGATTCAATACAGCCCCTATTCGTGAAGTCTTTATCACAGAAGACTCTGGCGACGAGGCCGTGCGCGGGGTGATTCCGCCACATTGGGTCGAACACTGCACATTCTTCGTCAATAAACCCAAACTTGGCCAGTTAGCTTCGATAGATCTGGCCTACTCTAAAGTTAGTACTTCGTACATTTTTCACTGTGAAGATGATTGGGAGTTTTACCGTCCAGGCTTTGTTGAAGACTCACGCAACATTCTGGAGAACAAACCCGAGATCTTGCAGGTCTGGTTACGTAGCTACGCCCATGATTTGCGTATCCACAGCCCTTACCTGCATTACGGTGAGCGTGAGGTGATTGGGGGCGTTGCGTGTTATCCGGTGTTGTCTGATAAGCCTGAATGGCAGAGTTTTTCACTCAATCCTGGATTACGCCGTTACAAAGAATATTTGTTGTGCGCCCCCTTTAGCGGTCATGGTGGCGAAAAGGCGCTGTCCAAGCGCTATGCCGAACTCAATTTGCAGGCGGTAGCTCTAGAGGCTGACGCCGTGTTGCACACGGGGTTTGGCAACCATGTAGAGGTGCCCGAAGAGCGCCAGCGCAAGCAGCGTCGCGGCCGCCGCGAACGTATCAAGTTGTTTGTAGCGTTGGTGCTAGGCGTGGTGATTGGCGTATTTATCAGTTAGCAGGTGCGGGTTTGAATGGTGATGATTGAACGACGAGGAAGCGTGTGATGAGCATCATTAATGTGATGTGGTCAGGCGGGTCCCCTTTTGCGTCTGTACACAAAGTTCACCAGCAAATCCTGTCTCAGGCTGCACCGGATGTCTCCATTAAAAATTGGCTGTTACAGCATTCAGCACCGGCTTGCTTGTGCGAGCTTGGGGACACTGAAGCCCTGCAATTGCCTTCGCGTTTTATAAAAGGTCGGGGTATTTGGGCGTTAGTTCGCCCTTTACGCAACCGGTTTTTTCGTAACGCGCTGTTGAAAAACGACGCCCAGTTGGTGTTGCTTGATGGGGTCGGCGTAGCGCGGGCCCTGTTGCCTGCAGTGCGTGGACTGCCTCACATACGGGCGGTAGTGATGTTTCATGGCTCTACCCGTCTACAACCCCAAGATCTGTGTTTTTTTCGTCAGTTCTCGACCGAGCAACTGACCTTGTGCGCGGTATCGAAAACCCTGGCTGACGCCATTGCCGCCGACGTTCAACTGCCTGTAATGACCTTGAGCTGCATGTTGGATCCGCACGCGTTTGTGCCGCGTCTAGCGTCACGTGAGCAGGCGCGCCACCAGTTAGCAATACCCGAGCATCATCAGGTCTTTGGCGCTGTGGGGCGGCTAGTCGAGTCCAAGGGTTTCGACACGCTCATCTCAGCCTTTGCACAGACCCTCAAGACCCACCCGGATCGACTGCTGATAATCATCGGTGAAGGTGCCATGCGAAGAGCATTGGAGTCGCAAATCAGCGCGCTCGGCGTACAAGACAAGGTGTTGTTGCCCGGTTACGTGGACAACGTCGCCAGTTTGTATCGAGCGTTTGATTGGATGCTCATACCGTCGAGGGAAGAAGGCTTGGGGCTGGTTGTGCAAGAAGCGGTTATTGCGGGCATCCCCGTGCTGGCCAGTGATCTACCGGTATTTCACGAGCAGTTGGGGGATGCAGGGAGTTACGTGCCCGTCGGTGATGAGACCGCGTGGGCTCAAGCGATTGAGGCGAGTGCCTGTGCTCGGGCAACACAAGTGGCTGCGCATCAATACGCAAGCCTCGACCCGGAGCATGCCTGGCTGCGTTTCAGGCAGGCATGTAGCACGGTGTTGTCAGACCGTTAAAAAAGCCTCTTTCAAGGCTTGGGTTGGGAACTTGTCACCCAAGCGCTCGCGCTCGATGTAGCGCAAAAAGTGTTGGAGGTTACGCTGGACCAGCTTTTTAGACAGAGGCGGCCTAACGAAGCTCATGTCGGCTACATCTATCAAGCCCCATTGGTTTTCCGGGGTTACGACAATGTTGCCTAAGTGCAGAGAGCGGAAGTAAATACCTGCTGCGTGCAATCTGCGGATCAGCTCGATAAGCTTCGGCAGATTTTCTGTCCAGTCAAAAGCGTTTTTTTCTGCGATCTGTCGCAATGTTTCGCCTGGCAGCGGGCGATACAGCACCGCAGTCATGCCGGGTTTTTCCAAGCGATAAAATGCCAGCACCTTAAGGGTGGGAATACCAAGCTTTTCGAGTTGGGCGGCGTTGTCGATAAAGCGTTTTGAATAGGGGCGCAGCAAGGCTGAAGACAGCAGGCGCTTGCGACGAAACAGTTTCACTATGTTCCCGTCTTGCAGCAGGTAAACTTTTGCGCCGTAGCTGTCCGCTTCAAGAATTTTGGCGCCTTCAATCATTTGATTTAAAGCGGCGGGTGGAAGCCGTGAACATTGCATCGTAGAACCCTTGCGAGCAGTCAGACAGGCAATGATGCCGAAAAAGTGGCGCTTTAACCATGCCAGGTTGGCTGGGTAGACGATTTAGGAGTGGGATGATGTACGAAAGTCGTTGGGCTCAAACCCTTATGACATGCGGCGTGTTGTGGTTCATGTTGGCAATCGCATTTGCACCTACCAATAAAATCTATCAGCAGGGCCTGGTGTTGTTTACCTGGTTACCGACCCTTGTGGTGGCGTGGTCTGCACGTTCGGTTTTAGCGCAGGTGTGGCATGCACAAAGGGTGCTATGCCTGTCACTTATCGGTTTGGCCGTGTGGGCCACCCTCAGTTTGAGCTGGAGCGGTCAGCCTCTGAGTCAAGCCAAGCAACTGCTCTACATCGCCTTGTTTGTTATGTCGTTCTCGATTTTGGCCAATGGCCGTCCTGAGCGGATTGTGCGTTTGATGAAATGGGGCGGGTTGGGGTTGGCGATTATGGCGCTGGTGGCCATGGTGCGTTTCTACCTTGTTGATGGCCGTCATTTGATGGACCGCCTTGAGGGATTGGGCGAGTTGGCGCATCCCATTTTGGGCGCCTATGCGATTGGTCTTGCCGGGGTTTGGATGCTGCACTGGATGCCGCGTGAGCGTGGGATGCAAGTGCTTTGGTGGGTAGCACTAGGGCTGTTGGGCGCTTTCGTGGTGTTTACTCAGAGTCGAGGAGCGGCCGTTGCGCTGTTAGTGACCGTTTTGGCCATGCCCCTTTGGCGTTGCAATCGCCAAACTGTCTTGATCTCGGTTGCGGGGCTTATTGTTGCTGGCATCGTCTTTTGGAGCATGCAAGCACAGATGTTGTCGCGGGGGTCGTCGTATCGGCCCGAGCTTTTTATGTCCAGTTTACAAATGATTAAAGCTCACCCGTGGCTTGGGCTTGGGTTTGAAGCGCGGTTTGGTGTGTCGGCGCTAGGCATTGAATTCGATCACTCGCACAACCTGTTTACCAGCGTGGGGATCAGTTTGGGGTTGCCAGGTTTATTGCTCTGGAGCATCGCTTGGTTTTCGGTGCTGGTGTACGGCTGGCGCGCTCGTGCGTCGCTGCTGGGTCAGGCAGTGGTTGGCATGTGGGTGTTTTCGACCATGGCCATGCAATTCGATGCGGCCAGCTTGCTTGATACCCCGCGTGCCGAATGGTTTATCACCTGGTTACCGATTGCCTTAGCGACTCTTTTGTCGTTCAAAGCAGCCGGTGGCGAAGCCTGTGATAAAATTTCGCGTTTTCCTTAATCAGTGAGCTCTACGATGAGTGATTCACCGTCCGATGCAGGACAGAGTTCAAGCCTGAAAATCTACTTCCGGCTCTTGAGTTATGTGAAGCCCTACATCGGCCTTTTCCTGCTGAGTATCTTAGGCTTCCTTATTTTCGCTTCGACTCAACCGATGCTTGGTTACATCCTCAAGTATTTTGTTGACGGCCTATCCAATCCGGATGCCGTGTTGTTTCCGAACGTGCCTTACCTGCGTGATATGCGCCTGTTGCAAACTGTGCCGCTGTTGATCGTACTGATCGCAGCTTGGCAGGGGCTGGGCTCCTTCTTGGGTAACTACTTTTTGGCCAGAGTGTCGCTGGGGTTGGTTCACGACTTGCGGGTTCAGTTGTTCAACAACCTGCTGGTGCTGCCTAATCGGTATTTTGACAAGCACAACTCGGGTCACCTGATCTCGCGTATTACCTTCAACGTGACCATGGTGACGGGCGCCGCCACCGATGCGATCAAGGTGGTGATTCGTGAAGGCATGACCGTGGTGTTTCTGTTTGCGTCGCTGCTGTGGATGAACTGGCGCCTGACACTGGTCATGGTCGCGATTCTGCCGCTTATTGCTGTCATGGTGAGCTCGGCCAGCAAAAAATTCCGCAAACAGAGCAAGAAAATTCAGGCGGCCATGGGTGATGTGACCCACGTTGCCTCCGAAACCATTCAGGGTTACCGCGTGGTTCGCAGCTTCGGCGGCGAAAAGTACGAGCGTCAGCGTTTTCTGGCCGCCAGCCAAAGCAATACCGATAAACAATTGCGTATGACTCGCACCGGGGCGATCTACACCCCGATGCTGCAATTGGTTATTTACGTCGCCATGGGCATTTTGATGTTTCTGGTGCTGTACATGCGCGGGGATGCATCGGCGGGCGACATGATCGCTTACATTACCTTGGCAGGCTTGCTGCCTAAACCGATCCGTCAGTTGTCTGAAGTCAGCTCGACCATCCAGAAGGGTGTCGCGGGTGCTGAAAGCATCTTTGAGCAATTGGACGAAAAACCGGAAGTCGACTCCGGCACGGTTGAGCTAGACCACGTGAGCGGTCGACTTGAGGTGCGTAACCTCAACTTCACCTACCCCGACACTGATCGCCAAGTGCTTAAAGATGTGACGTTCTCGGCTGAACCGGGGCAAATGGTGGCCTTGGTAGGGCGCTCGGGGAGCGGTAAATCGACACTGGCCAACCTTATTCCGCGCTTTTATCACCACAACTCAGGCGAAATCCTGCTTGATGGCGTCGAAATTGAAGATTATCGGTTGCTCAACCTGCGTCGCCATATCGCGCAAGTGACCCAAAACGTCACCTTGTTCAGTGACACCGTTGCCAACAACATTGCCTACGGTGACTTGGCCGGTGCGCCGCGTGAAGACATTGAAAAGGCCGCCCGTGATGCCTACGCAATGGACTTTATTGAGCAACTGCCCAAAGGCTTGGACACTCCGGTCGGTGAGAACGGTGTGCTGTTGTCGGGTGGCCAGCGTCAGCGTCTAGCAATTGCCCGCGCTTTGCTCAAAAACGCGCCATTACTGATCCTTGATGAAGCGACCTCGGCCCTCGATACCGAGTCTGAGCGCCACATCCAGGCCGCACTGGATCACGTGATGCAAGGCCGTACCACGCTGGTAATCGCGCATCGTCTTTCGACCATTGAAAAAGCTGATCTCATTCTAGTGATGGATCAAGGCCAAATCGTTGAGCGAGGCACCCACAGCGAGTTGTTGGCGCAAAACGGTTATTACGCCCGCCTGCACTCGATGGGCCTTGATGCGCCGCTGGGTGGCGATATCGCTTAACGCCAACAGAGAAACGTATGGGGGCGGGCAAGCCTGCGACGGCGTCACCGCGATCTTTTAATAGACCCGGTGACGCCCCCACTACTATCTTTGCTTCTCATTCCTGCGATTTAACACCTTGAACTGACGTGCGTTCACCCTGTGTTAATATCGCGGCCCTGTTCATTTTGTATGTGGGTTCTCCATGAAGTTGTCCATGCCGCGATTCGATCAAGCCCCTGTCTTGGTGGTAGGCGATGTCATGCTCGACCGTTACTGGCATGGCGGAACCTCGCGGATTTCCCCTGAGGCGCCAGTACCGGTGGTTAAGGTCGAGCAAATTGAACG
>NZ_LLWH01000232.1 GCF_001411475.1 Pseudomonas endophytica
GTTACGCGGAACGGTTGGAGGGGCTCAATCCGTGAGCCACCACAGCATGCGATTAAATGGCATGGCCTCGATCTCGCTGGCCGAGAAGTGAAATTCTCGAGCCAAGAGCTTGGCCGCCGTTTTAATCGTTGTAGGGGTAAGGTTCATCATCTTCGACCAAGCGAAAATAACCGGCCTGTAAGCGGTTGTAGTCCACCACCGTCATACCGGCGATATCTTTGTCCCCTGCTTGGGTCAGGGTCGCGAACAAAATCATTTCGCGCTTTTCGGCATCGCCCCCCGACTGGATGGTGGCCTGCTGCACATCTTTGACGGTAGGCGCACGCAGGCTTACCCGGTTGACTTTAATCTGGTTAATTTCGACCGGCTTACGCAAGGTGATGGTGGCCCCCTCTTCGGTCAGTTCCAGCCAGCTCGGTAGTTTTTTGGTAGCAATAGGTGTCATGTTCTTATTCCTTAGAGGCCGAGAATGCTGCGCACGTCAGCGAGTTGGTCTACGCCGTCAATGACGCGCACAGAGTTGACCGGGTCGATTTCAAACATGACGCGCCCGTCGATTTCGAGCTTGTAATAGGTCACGTCTACCGCGTACTTGAATTCAGCCTTGGCACCGGCTGACCATTCGCCCGGATCGACTTCACGCAGACCGCCGCGCAAGGTGGCCACCACCCCCGTGATCGTGCCCTTTTGGCCCTTGAAGGCACCACGAAACGAAGCGCTGAAGCCGGTTTGGTCGAAAGCACCGAAATACTTCAGTACCTCTTTGCGCACGCCGTTGGTGGTAAAGCTGGCCTCCAGCTTCTCAAGGCCCATGTCCATGCCCACCGGCGCATCCATGCCGCCGCCACGGTATTCCTCGGTTTTTACCGTCAGCTTGGGCAAGCTCAGACTCGGCACGTCGCCTTGAAGGCTCATGCCATCCACGAACATGTTGGTGTTAAACAGGGTTTGCGGAATCATTAAGCGCCTCCTTCGGCTACCAACACTTCTGTCAGCCACTGGTTAGTGACCTCAATTTGGAAAATCGGGTTTTCAGCCGGCGGCACATCGGTAAAACGGATGGTCCAGTAAACCTTGCCCTGCTCGATCTGCGTGGCGGTGGTCTTCTCCAGGTCGGGGTAAACCTCAAAATTGATCACCGCGCCCTGTGCCTTGAGGTCACGCATAAAGGCGTTGATCGTCTCGGTCACGTCTTTGACGTAGGTTTTGGTGATGCCCCGGTCGACGGCCCATTTCATACCGGCTTGGATCGCATCCATGACCATGTCGGTGGTGCGTACACGGGTAACAAAGGCCCACTTGGCATCGCTTGACAGCGTACGGTTGCCCCATAGGCGATACCCGCCGTCGCGAATGATGGTGGTGATATTGGCCCCGTTAAGCAGGTTGGCCCGACACGTCTTGTCGCCGTCCAAGTACTCCACCGGGCGTACCGTGCCGGTGATGCCCGTAATCTCTTTGTTCGAGGGCGAGGCCCAAAAACCAAAGCGTGAATCGGTCTGCGCAAACAGACCGGCAGCGATCGCAGATCCCGGCACGGCCACATCACCGTTAACCGTGGTACTCCACTGTTTGACCGCTGGATCAACCATAAACAGACGCTTAGAGCCGAAGGTGTCGGCGTAGGCAATCGCTGCTTCGTCGGTGGTGTTAGGCCCGTCGATAATCCCGATGGCTTTGAGCTTGCCCGCTAGAACATCCATCGCGCTGGCCACCGCTTCAGTAGCGCTGTGCTTGGGCGCAATGATCAGCCGCGGCTGTAGGTTGAAAAGGCTCTTGCCATCGAGCAGCGCCTGCAACCCGGTTCGCGTGCCATCGACCGACACGCCACCAATGACGGCACTGGTTAACACAGCCGCCTCGGTATCAGCCGGCACCCCCACCGCCACGATGGCGGCGGCCGACTGGTTGAAAATCGCCTTACACGCCCGCGTCAACGCCGAGTCAGCACCGAACGCGGCCACTGCTTCGCTCTCACGGGTCAGTAAGGTCGGCACATTGGACTCTGCCAAGCCCAGTCCGGGGGTGAAGGTGTCGACAATGCCAATAATCGAAGACGAAGGCAGCGCGATAATGCGCGCGCCGGTTTCGATCAGCGACACGGTAATGCCGTGGAAAAAGTCGGTAGAACTCATATTTACCCCTTATATAAACAACAAAACCGCCAATAGGCGGTTGCGGTGAAGCAGTGGATCACTGATTAAATCGGCGTAATGCGGTAGCCCACGGCGATCCAACGAACGCCGAAGTTCTGCGCGGCATTGGCGTACTCCGTGAAGTTGAGAACGAAACCGCCGGTGTTAATCGAATTCTCTGAAATAGAGCTGGTAATGCCTGACGCCGGTGAAGGTGAGTTCGGGTGTTCCATGATCACCGGCACAACGATGAAAGGCGCCGTGTCGAACGCAAACGGATAGTTAAATTGCACGCTCCATTTGCCGCCCGGCATATCACCCAAGTGCCTGTTGCCCCACTGCACTAATAGGCCGGTGTCTTTGTCCCACCAAAAGCCGGACGGGTTATGGTAAAGACTTGACGGGACACCCGCGCCAATCCCGGCCCGAGCTTCTGCGGGCGAACCTCCCCCGGTGCCGCCACGGACCACAGGCAAAATACCGCTCACCAGCTTACTGGTGTCCAGCGCTGCCAAAACTAGGTTGATATCAAGATCGCTTGTTCCATCGAACCTACCCCAGCCCGAAGCGGCGCCGCTGAACGTCAGGGCTCGACCCGTCTGCAACTTGGTGGCAGATCCGGCATTGGCCGAGGTCGGTCGGCTCAAGGTGCCGGTGGTGATCTTGGTAGCGTCCAGCGCCGGAATATCGCCCTGAGTCAACGCTTGGGCACCGACTACCAACCCCTTGGTGTTAACCGTGACTTTAGGGTAGGTGCCCGACTCCATCTTATCGGCGAGCGTTAAAGCAATCGCCACGTTCCCAGTGCCGTCGAACTTTCCTGAGCCCGTTGCGGCACCGTTCAACTCGATCGTGCGCGCGGTCTTCAACTTCACCGCGCTCGCCGCCTCCCCCTTGCTGACTTCCTCACGCACGGTAGAAACCGTCGCCGTCACCAGCGTAGGGTCATCCTGAATCGTGATATTGGCCGTGCTGCTGACAAGAATCTGCAAGCGGATGCCTTGCGTGCGTCCCGTCCCTTGAGCCAGCGTCGGCTTATACGTCGCCGGATAGCTGGCCACGGCCACCAGTGCGCCGCTTGAGTCGTATAACCCGACCTCACGCACCCACCAGCCGCCCACGTCCGGCGGCAAGATCAACTCCGCCACCAACACCGGGCGATCCGCCCGCACCGTCAGGCGGTTCAGTTTCAGGCGTACGTTTTCGTTAATGAGCTTTTTCTGAAGCTTCGACGGGATCGGCGTTACACCGTTACCGTCACCCACGCCCATGTGGGTGATGTTCCAAGGTGTGCCACTTGCAATCGCCTTGGCCTGCTGCGCCGCGCCAACATCCGTCAGCATGGCGATATACAGCGTGTTTTGCTCTGCCATGAATACGCCTAATTGAGTGAGTTACAGCGGCCTATGCCGCTGTAAATGTCTGCCCCGGCTCCTAAGTTTCGATACTGGATGTACAAGCCAAGAGCGCGCAGGATCTCCCCAGCCCAAAAGCCAAAGAACATGCCGTTGTCCGTGCCCATTCGCACCGCAGGCGACCACGAGCCATTCATGGGATGGCCCGGAACAGGCGTCACCACATAGTTGTTTTGCAACTCGGTCACGCAGGCTTCTATCAGTTCATCCAGCCCTGCCACCTGACAGCCCGCCAGTGCGGCTAAACAGGCGCCTGCCAACCACAACCCCGTCATATGGCCGGTGAAGTCGTCAGGATCCGGTTGTGGCACGCCGGTCATGGGAAAGTCGGTAGGCAGCACCCCGCCCGAGTTCTTGGTGAAGGTGATTAACCACTTAAGCCAGTTCTCGGCGTAGGCGATCAACTTGGGCGGCACTGCTTTGCCATTGTTGGCCAGCTCGTACCACGCTCGGCATGCGCCCATCATGGCCCGAGGCTGGTAGCCGCTCCACGCGTTTCCATCGCCCCAGTGGTGAATGGTGAAGGTGTCCGGCGTGCCGTATTTGTAGTTGTCCCAACGGTTCCACACGTAGGCGCTTGCACCGGGGCCAAGCTGGCCGAACTGGGTGAAATACCACTGTTGAGAGTCGTAGAGAAAATCGGTCATGTTGCCTAGGTGCCGGCTGTATTTCTCCGGTTCCAAGGTGTAAATGAACGGGTACTGATAGCCGGGGTATGGCATGCCACGCCATGCACCAATCTGGTCTGTGCCTTCTTCATAAATGTTTGAGAACGGAATCAGGCCCGGTGTATAAGCGAGATTATCGTCTCGGTAATCAACTACCTGACAATCGCCCAAACGCCCGTTAAACCCGGTCGCATCCGTACACCCCAGCGTGATACGAAAGTTCATCGTGTAGCCATCGTCTTGGGTGTAACGAGGCGGAATGTCATTCAAACAGTAATAGGCAAACGTCGCATTCACCGTGCTGCTGTCGTCAAACAAAATGCTGACTTCTTCAACAACCGAGTAAACCGGCGAAGACGGCAAGGGTCTATCGTTCTGATTGGGCTGGTAACTCGATAAGGTCGCATCGTTCTTACTGATGATCTTTGTAACCCACTCACCGTTTGTAGCGGGCAACATCCACCACCATCGCCACTTATCATCATCTTCAAGGCGCAGGTTAAAATCGGCGTCTGCTTTGTAGGTGATTGACTCGATGGGCGCGACGCCGCCCGGCTGTAAATAGTTGCCGATGGAATACCAGCCGTCATCATCTGGAAAGAATGACTCAACTACTTTTGCATTACGCCCATCTATAAGCCCTTCGATATAAACAGACTTAGAAATAATGCTGTCGGCACTGACCACGGCCCTTAGATCGGCCAATACGTACTCAGAACCGTCTTCTCTAGTTGACTGCACAAACTGATTAAGCGGGATGTCTACCGTCTTCATCGTGTCGTCTGCACTGTCAGGCAGTGCCGCCGTCCAAATCAAACCGCCCTCTTCTTGCTTGTCCATGCTGACGATCAATCTAGGTATGGCTGTGACCGCGCCGCCCTCATGGCCAACACCGCTATAAGTCACCCTGATAGAACTCTTTTGCCCGACACGAAACCAGACGGCCTGTTGCTCTAATGACAGGTCGACAGCCTCTTGCGCGTAAATGGCAATGTACCCGTCTTGATCACGGCCATAGGTAATGGGCACATCTGACGGATAGGTAAAGTCATATGAAATACCGTCTGTAAACGGCGTATGGGCTGCGGTGTCTTGGCGAAAGAACTTATCAGCGGAGTCAATGTTGGTGTATTCAACAGCCGTGAATAAACAACTATCCATCGCTTTCTTATAGCGCTCATGCCCCGTAATACGCCACAGCATGTAGCAGGCATCCATAAACCATTCTTCACCGTCCGCCGCGTTACCTCTTTGGTTAGCGCCGCCTAGAAGTGGCGTATGAATGGGCCTGTTATGCCAGACCTCATTGCGCTCAAACATATAGCCGCCATGTTCAAGCGGCAGCCTTACGGCATAGTTGACAAAATAGACGCCGTTAATCGTGTTGTCGGCTAACTGAACTTTGCCAACGTCAGCGGCCGGAATGTCGGTTTCAATAATGTCTCCATTCCAGAGCTGGTCATTTGGCCCTCGACCAATACCAATTTTGTTACCGGTCCAGACGTTAATCCAAGAGGCTGGGTATTCCTTTCCCTTTTTATTCCAATCGACGTCATACACGCCTTTGCCCAAGTAGGTATCCCAATCTACCCACGCCAGAGAACTCCACGGGGCTAAAGGCATTGTGGAAGTTCGGTGAACGAGTACCTGCTCCCAATCAACATCATTGTTAATGACCTGAACACTGCCGTTGATTGAATCCCACGTCATGTGACCACGATGGGCCATTGTCAGAACATCGAGGTATTCCCCCCAAAAAGGCGAGCCGTGTGGAATCTGCGCCTGACCATCCAC
Source organism: Pseudomonas endophytica (assembly GCF_001411475.1). Classification (GTDB taxonomy): domain Bacteria; phylum Pseudomonadota; class Gammaproteobacteria; order Pseudomonadales; family Pseudomonadaceae; genus Aquipseudomonas; species Aquipseudomonas endophytica. Next base: position 6,013 of record NZ_LLWH01000232.1, read on the forward strand.
AAAGCGCAACGGCACGCACTTGTAACCGCCTTGAGTGGGGGCTGTGGTGTTAATGGGCCAGTTGGCCAAACAAGGCTCTTTGGCGTTAATGATCCAATTGGAGATCCAGCGCGACGCCATGTCAGGGATAGGCTGACCCGCGTAGAAGTAATCCACGTAGGCTTCCCGATGCCACACCGCCGCCTCCAAATAGGCGGGGTTGCGGGTCGCCAGATACGCATGGGCGTAACCCAGCACGTGCAGCGCTTGCCCCTCGGTGGTGCCGTCACCGTTGGGCTGATACTCCATTTGCGTATGGGCAATAAAATGGCGGTTGTTAGACAGCACACCCTGATTATTCTGGACGAGGTGTTGAACTGAGCCATCGTCGGTGTCGCCGGTATTGTGCTTAAGAAAGCGGTGATGGCCTTCGATCATACTCAGCGCATTGTTCAACCCGGTTTTCTGGCCGGCCGGGAGACGACTGTTAAGCGGGGATAGAAACATCGAACCAACTCCCATCAGAAATACCCAACCAACCGTTACCGACTGACATAAACGTCAAAAGATCCTCAGTGCCTGCCTCGTAGGCCAGCACCGGTGCGCGCTTGTTCGACCAGCGAACAGTGGCCGGAAACGTGACCTTGTTCGCGCCTGTGCCTTGGCGCAAACGCACGGTGAATGACCATGTGTAACCCGGCGGCACAGTGGTGTTGAGAAAGCTCAACAGACATTGCGGCGTATCCAGTGTCACGTCGAAGAACGACACACCGTTGGTGTAGGCCACATCCAGAGCCAGCGCGGTACCGGCTGACGCGATCGTCTGCATGCGCGGCAGCAATAGGCCGCCGGTCAAGTCGGTGATCATCTTGGCCAGAGCAAGTAGCGTTGGGGACGGGCCCGAACCGGTTTGCACGGTGGCATCCGCCGGTTTGTTAACGATGTCATGGGCTGTTTGCGCGGCTGCTTCTAACAACTCGATAGCCGCCCGTTGGCGGTCAGTCATTTCGCTCATGTAACCCTCAGCAGGCCCGGTAAGGCGAAGTTGGCAAAGTAATAGAGGTCGTTGGCCGACAGCTCCAGGTCGATCACGTCGAGGTCGTCCGACCACAACTCGGGCGACGAAATAGTCACCTCGTCACCCGAAGAAATACCCGCGCCGATGTAGTAGGTGCCGCTTGGGCTATAGGTGATATTCAGGCCCACCAAGTGCCGACTAATCGGCTTGGTGTCATTGATCATCCGCTCAAGCTCAGCAATGGCCGTGTCGCTTAGGCCGCTGTCAAACAAGGCCAAGCTCATGGTGAACGTGCCCGGCGCACCCATCGGTTCCAGTTGGTGCCACTCGGTGATATCCAGAATGTCCGCGAACGGCTCGACCACCCGGCGCAGCGCGCCCAAGGTGCCCTTGCGCTTGTGAACTTCAAACGCATCCTTGACCACCTTGCGCTTGACCGTTTCCGACCATTGCGGGTCCCAACGGTCAACACTTCGTTGGATAGCCAGCCACGGCAGCATGGCAGCGGGACAGGTATCGACCGAGTGCATGTAACGCAGCACGTTGGCCAGCGACCGATCACCGCTAGAAAGCTGCGCAAGCGCCTGCTCAAGTGACGTTTGATTACTCGGCAACAGGCTGGCATCACTCATCGGTGCCACCGATTCTGACGCTAGCCTTAGTGCAGTTGGCCGCCTGATGATCCAACACGACCACATCCGCCACCGGGTAAATCAACTCAACCCGTTGAACACGGGACACATGCAGCGCGGCATGGATGGCCGAATGACGAATATCCCGACCTAATCGGCGCTGCGTGTTCACATAGCGTTCTAGCGAGGCATTTGCCTCGGCCAAGCTCAGCTCCATTTCCGGGCCGGGATAAAGGTACAACACCGCCTCAATTTGGTAGTCGATCAACTCGGCCGATTGCACCAACAGGCGATCACCCACCGGGCGTACATCTTCATCACTGAGCGCGACCCGCACTTTTTCCAACAGGTCAGCAGGCGCCCTACCATCGCCTAATCGGCTTAGGATGCTAACCACCACTGTGGCCGGGCTCGGGCTACTGGCCCGCGCATCCGCCACCCGGCCATCCGCCGACAGCGCATGAAACACGTAAGCGTCACGCGGGCCAGCAATCGACATGCCCTCAAAGGCCAGCAAGGTACGCTCGACCAAAGAATCATCCGACTCGTATTGCGCCTCGATCGGCGGAATAGCCGTTGGATCAGCCTCGACCACGGTCAGGCGCTTGACGTTGTAGTTAGCCGCCAAGTGGTCCACGTCGCTACCCCGAGCAAAGGCCAGCAACAGCGACTTGGCAACATCATTGATTCGTGCCCGCTCCAACAGCTTGTCGTAAGCGCGTTTTTCCAGCAGCTTGACCACCGGTTCAGACTCAAGCGGGGCCGACCAATTAGCGCCCATTAAGGCGCGAAAATCGGTCAGTGCTTCCTGATACAGCGCCTCAAAATCCAGCGGTTCCAGCACTATCGGTGCCGGTAAGCGGGACAGATCCAATGTACTCACACCGTAACCTCCAATAACTGGTTGTCGTCCTTGTAAGTGCCAGACAAACGAAAGGTGATTTGCCCGTTCAGCACAGAGGTCACTTGAACGCGGGTCAGTTCTAAACGCGGTTCCCAGCGTTTCAGGGCGCGTGCAGCTTCGGCCTGTACCGCACTTTTCCAGCCCTCCGACACCGGCAAGTCGACAAAGCGGCGAATCGTGCTGCCGTACTCGGGACGCATCAGCCGCGACCCCAAAGGCGTCGTCAAAATGTCTTCAATGGACTGCATCAGATGGTCCATGCCCGAAATAGGCAGCCCGGTATGGCGGTCCATTCCGATCATGGGCTACTCCATAAGACGTTCTAAATCGGGGTGTCTGTCGAGAAAGCTCAGCGCTTCGCTGTCTAGCGCCTCTACGTGATGTTTGCTGACCTGCAACTGGCGGCCGTCGCGCATCACCAGCGTGCGAGAAATAAAAGCCCGGTCGCGGTAAACGACCGGATAAACAGGCTTGTCGACCGTTACGGTTTTGCTCGTCATCGTTTCCTCTAGGCATAAAAATGCCCGCTCGCGGCGGGCTGGATAATGGTTGTGCTTAGTGCTTGTGGTTGGGCGTGTTGCCGCTGGTGTCGATGATTGCACCACCACCGTTGATATCGCCTGTTACGCGTAACGCACCATTGATTTGCACCTCTCCATAGATCGCCACATCGCCATCGAGCGCGATCGCCCCGGACGTGACGACCACGGCGTTATCCGTAACGGTGGCCGATGAACTACCCACCTTGATATCCACCAAGCCGGACGGCAGCTCAATGCTGTAGCGCTTGGCCTGCCAGTCGTAAGTCAGCGACCCGCCATCGTCGAACAACCAGCGTTCGACGTGATCACGGGTATCCGGGGCTGGCCCGGCTTCACCAAATAAACCTGGTACAAACGTGCCTTGTGACACGTCACCGCTTGGACTGAGCAAAGCCCCCTGCTCGCCCATACTGGGCACCCGCCAGTGACGCGCCTTGCCCGCCGCCTGACTGTGCCAGCGAATCCAAGCGCTAACCCACTCCCCATCCGATACCCGACACACAGGCGGTTTGGCCGTCAGATCCAGCGCGACCACGTAGCACGCTTTAACCACACCCGCGATCATGCGGTCATGCTCTGCAAGGGCATGGCTCATACTTGATCCTCATCACCCACGCTAAACACCAGCGTACCGGGCGTTTCATCCGGCCACGGCCATTCCTTTTCACCGAGGTAAATCGTCTGTGCCCACTCCACCAGCCACACGGTGTAGCCATCCAGCTCCGGGCGGGTCCAGTCTTGGGTTGAACGCCTGAACTCGGCAGGCTCAACAGCAAGCCCCCACGTCTGAGCGCGGAGCAACACGGCCAGTTGCGTCGCCAAATGAATGGCTTGCTTGTAATGCTGGTCGCGGATCACATCGACAATCACCCGCGCTTCAAAGGTGACGTTAAGCGTGCTTTCGCCGGTGCCTATATCAGTGCCTGGCTCGATCTCGGCGATGTCGAGAAACACCGCTGGCAATGGGATGTGCTGCTGGATGTCAGGCCAGAAGCAGACCATTTGGATGCCTGCCAGTGACTGCTGCAAGTGCTGCTCGATCGTTTGATATAGCAGGTCGAGGCTAAAGGGTTGATCAGACATTGCGCACTCCCTTCAAGTACTTCTGCAACTCGTGATTCATCTCTTGCTTGAGAATATGCAGCAATCGCTCGTCTGCTCGACGGCTCCAAGCCTCGAAGTGAGAGCGTACTGAATCCAACGAGATCTTGGCCTTGGCCAGTGGGAAGCGATCACTGTTCTCCCCCACAAAACCCGAGCTGGCACCGGTCTGCGATGTAACTTCGCTGTCGGGGTAATCAGCTCGATCAAAGTGCTTGCTGGCAGTACGGATCCAAATATCCGCTTGGTTGCCATACACCTTCTTGAAGAAGGCACCTTGATAGCGACGACTGCCTATCGCTACACCGGCCTTAGTTTGCCTTGGCCGACCGGCCCGTCTGGCTTCCAGCGGGTTAATGCCAAACCAGAGCTTACCGCGCGTCGCGCCGCCGGTAATCGGATAGCTGCGCAGGCGCTGTCGCACAGCACCTACCGCGATACGCTCCTGTTTACCCACTGCACGCGCAATGTGCGTGCGCAGCCAGCCTAAGGTCTTGTTGATTGCACGGCGCTGGGCGTTGGCCGCCGCTTTGGGTAACAACGCGGCAAGCTCACTGAACGCTTTCAGATCCTCAGTCGAAACCTGAACATTCAGCATGCCGCTGTTGGCCCGTACCTCGCTGAAGCTGCCGATACTCATGCGCGTTTCCTCAAGATCAGCGACACCAGGCCGTCGCCGCTGGGTTCCAGTTGCAACAAGTCGTAGTCGCCACCGCCGTCCAGTGCAGGCAGGTCGATGGTGACCAGCAAGCCTTTGCTCAGCCCGTCCGAATCCGCGACTCGCACCACAAAGTGCGGCTCGCGAATGGCGGTGTTGAGGCGACCGATCTGCGGCTGCCTCCACGGTGCCGAGAACATGCCCAGCACCGGCTCGGCGCGACCCTCGATGTGGCCGGTATCACCCAGCACGTCGAAGACCACGCTGTCGATATCGGCCACCAGATCACGGATGCCCACGATTACAGCTCCAGCAGGATCTGGGCGCGTGGGCGGGTGCAGATGTGCAACGGGTTGGACTGGGCTTCACCGGCCATGCCTTTGTTGAACGGCATCGGCTCAATCTTGCTGTAATACGGAATGCCCTGGGTGTTGACCGTTTCCATGTAGTCCGCCGGGGCGAAGGCCGAGATGTAAAGGTCGGGCACGCCTTCGGGGACCAGCAGGGCATTGTCGTCGTGGACAAAAGGCTGGCCGGAAATACGACCGCGGTAGCGCTCCCAGGTGATGCCGCCGAACTCAAAACTTTCACGAGCATCACCACGCAAGGCAGCCGCTTGAAGTGTGTTGAGGTATGTCTTTTCAACATCACCGTGAGTCACGAGTGCTTCCCAGAACGTCTTGCCACAAAAGGCTCGAGCACCACTGGTAGTCGTACTGCCCAAGGCCTCCTCTTGCATATCCAGCGCTTTGAGGCACTGAACACGCAGCTTGACACCCGCAGTATTGAAACCCATTTTCAGGCTTTGCTTTTCCACACCGAAGCGCTGATACAGATCGAGCAGCACCGTCTTGCCGTCCGCATCCAGGATCTGGCCGTTCAAAGCACCCATTCGCTGATATTCGTGGGTAACATCCAATTGGCGGCGAGCCTTGAGCAAGCGCGCATTGACCACGTCCTGCACAGCCTGCAACTCACTACGGGTGCCGAAGGCGCGAATGCCCTGAATCTCGTCGGCCTTGATGGTGAAGCGTTCCGGTAAATGCACGGTATTGAACGGGATCAAGGTGCGCTTGCTAGCACCGACTACCAGACCCGAAGTACCGCGCTCACCCGCTGGAACCAACGCAAGGGTGTCACCGTCCTTTTCGATCTGCACCGTCAGGGTGGTGATGCCCTCTTCCTGAAACAGGCCAAGGCTGCTCAAGCGGCCGGGCAGGTATTGCTGTTCGTTGATGGCGGCGGTGAGCGACGAAACAGAAAACGCTTCATCGTCAAAGATGGCGATATCGGCCATTGGGGGACTCTCCAGAAAGTAAAAACCCCGCTCGTTGGCGGGGTGCAATTAAGGGGCGGTCGGCTTAGCGCACGATCACAAAATGCTCGGCGAGGGACTTCTCGCCCTCAGGGTCAAGCCCGGTCAAATGCGCCTCGCTGACTTCAGCCAGACGTACCACGGCGCGGCCACGGCGTACGATGTCGGACTCGCCCAGCGGGCCGTACAAAATGGCCACAGCCGTCTGGCTACCGTCTTCGGCGGTGGGTACATAAGGGGCGAACTCGCCAGAGGCGGTCACCAGACCCAGGATCTGGCCGGGGTTAAGTGCGGGGCCAGCGGCCACATTGATCGCTTCGCGCGAGATGTTCCCGGCCCCTTCAGACAGCAGGAACTCACCCGCGTGCATCGGCTCTTTTTTAATGGTCATGCTTTTACCCCTGTCTGGGCGGCGCGACGGGCCGCGTAAATGGCATTGGTGTCAGGCTGCTTAGCCTGGGTTTTCGGTGCCGGGTCATCGTTGATCGGCAGGCTGTTGTCGATTTCAAAACCGCCGCCGCTAACCAGCTTGTCGAAAAGCCGGCAGCGCACGGCTTCAGCGCTCAGCCCGGACGCGACAAACTGCTGGGTAAACTCCGGCAAGCGCGCCGCCACACACAGATCGCGCACGGCCTTCGCATTAATGATTGCCGCGTTGACCGTGGCTTCGTCGGCCAGTTTGGTGTTGCTGATCAATGGTTCGATCAGATTACTGATCCCGGCGGCAGTGCAGCTTTGGGTGATCAGTACGGCCAACTTGGCCGAGTCCACGATGGGTGGCTTTTCTGGCTCTGGCGGGATCGGTTCCGGCGGATCTTCCAATTGAGCCAGCAATGCCTGCGGTGCGTGCTGGTAACGCTGCAATGCACCGCCCTGCCCCAAGCAGGCTTTGACCGAGACGCCCTCGCCTACTTCGTCGGCCAAGCCAAGGGCTACCGCTTCGCTGGCTGTGAGCCAGGTTTCAGCATTGACTAGGCGGCGTAGCTCAACCTCGTCAATATCTGGTGCCTTGGCTTTGTAGGCCGCAATGATGGCTTCCAGAGCTTGGTCCAGCGCGGTGGCCACTTTGCGCAGATCCTCAGCATCACCTGCTGCGTAAGTCCACGGGTTGTGGATCATCAGCATGGCGTTGGACGCAATCACCACCTTGTGCGCGCCACACACCGCGACACTGGCCGCGCTGGCTGCCAAGGCATCGACTCGGCCGGTGCAACGCTCGCCTAGGCGTGACAGCGCGTTGTGAATGGCCAGGCCGTCAAACAAGTCGCCGCCAATGCTGTTGAACGCAACAACGATCGGCGACACACCGTCATCAAGGGCGGCAAGGTCGCGTACAAACTGATTGGCGGTGATGCCCCAGGTACCGATCTCGCCGTAGACGTAAACCTCAATGCTACGGGCCTCGGCCTCGCCGCTGGCCTTCAGGCTGTACCAATGCTTGTTCTGCGGCGCGGATGGGTCACCGGCCTTGTTGAAAATGCGTAGCCTGTTCATGGTGTCTCCTTATCGGCGGCCGGTTCTGGCTGGTCGACGAGCGTTTTATAGTTGAGGCCCAGGTCACGGGCACGAGCCTGATCGGCAGCGTTTTCAGCGTCGACGGTTTCGGCGTCATAACCCGAACGCAGGACCATTTCGCTGCGCGAGTTAAAGCCCGCGTTGACTTCCATCATCCGCGCCTGAATGTCCTGCACTGGCTGGATATAGGCCCAGCCCTGCGGTACCCAGCGGGTGCGTAAATATTCACGGCGCCGTTGCGCGTAGTCATCCAGCTTGAGGCGTCCGGCCAACACGGCCATGTCCATCCAAGCGGCCCGAACCGGGCGGCATAGCTGGTGAACGTACACGCCGAATTGCAGTTGCTCTAAGCGACGGCGGAACTCGTTCAGCACCACCCGCAGCGCCCGGTCGTTCACCTCGCGCATATCGCCGGTGAGGATCTCGTACGGCGTGCCAGTTCCGGCTGCAGCGGCCATCAATTGTTGCCGCATAAAGTCCGGGTAGTTGTTACCCGCGTCCGGTGGTTTGGAAAACTCCACCTCTTCACCCGGCCCCAGCTCCTGCATGGTGCCGGGTTCCAGCGCGACCATCGGCGTGAAGCCGTCGCGGTCTTCCTCAAAGGGCTGACCTGTTACCGGGTCGAGGGCAAGCTGCCTGCCCTCTGGCGGTGGCCGGGAGATAAACCCGGCAAACAGGTTGGCCACCTCTTGGCGAAACAGCACCGCGTCGTCGTAGTTGTCCAAGCTGCGCAGTCGCTTAAGCACCGGTGCTAAACGCGGCACCCCGCGCAACTGGCCGGGCTCGACCGGTTCAAAGATATGCAGCACCTGCTCGGCCGGTATACGCACCAACTGGTTATAACCCGCGTTCAGCGACGAAGCATCGCGTGGGTGAACCCGGTACATGTGATACGCCACACGCTGGTGAGCCGGGTTGAACTCGATCCCGGCGCGAATACTGTTGCCGTTTTTAGCCGGCTCGAATTTGTCGTGCGGGACAAACTCAGGGGCCAAGACTTGAAGCTGCAACGGCACGGCCAGATCCTCGTCTTGGCTCCGCGGTCGAAGACGAACAAAACATTCACCGGCTGTTTCGACGGTGCGCGCAATTAACGCCTGCTGGCCGTAGAAGTCGGTCAGGCCATCGGCGTCCGACTCATCGACCCAATCCTCCCACAGATCTTGCTGGACTTTGCGCAGGGCATCGTCCTCGATCTTGGGCCGTGGAGTGATACCGGTGCCAATCAAGTTGCTGACGCGTTTGTCGATGACGTTGAACGCGTAAGGGTCATTGCGCACCGCCGCCCGTGAACGTGAGCGCAAATTGCGTAAAGCCGGGGTGTTGATGCTGTTAATGCCGGTATCAGGCGCGTCCCAACTGGCCGAACGTCTGCCCTCGCCTGCCCCTTCATAACTGGCTTTGATCCGCTCCGGCAGCAAGAAGCCGTTGCGGGTCAGGGTTGGATAGTGGCGTGCCATTAGAGTCCCTTGCCCCCGTGGTAAAGCCTTACCACTTTGGAGCGCGGCCCAGCAGAGGCGACCAGCGACGTGCGGATCTGGTCGCGGGCCTTGAGCAACTCATCCACAGTGCGGTACTCCACGGTGCGATCGGCATAGCGCACGGTTTTTTCGCCACGAGCAATGGCCGCCTCAACCGCTTCGAGGTGCTTTTGGGTAAAGGACATAGGGCGAATGCTCTTTTATTAAATGAACTCTGTGAGATATAAACGTCAGAGGAAATTCTGGGTACGTGAATGAATTTCTTGACGTAGGCTGCCACCAGCAAGTACATGCGTGAGTGCTTCGGCCAATTCATCTGCGGGTATGCCTGGTAATCGAGTTCGCCAATAAATCCGCGCTCTGACCCAATCCATTTTCCCAGTTAATTGATCTGCCACCATTCGCCGAAGTTCTTGTTGTAATTCTGTAGCTGCTTTAATTTTCTGCACTTTCAGTGCTTGTTCATCGGAGTTATCTGACATGGCTGTCTCCAACATCGAGATTTTTAATGATCTCACCGGCAGAATTTTGGCCGAGCTTTATCTGAATTTTCCAATGCCTAGCTACCTTGGAGCAGGAGCCTTTGTTGAGTCGGCAATGCAGATGAGCGAGCAGCATGGAATGGAAGTACCGACCAAAGACGCTGAGTTTTTTATTGCAACATCTGAATGGTTAATCAGAGCTGGGTACATTCATGGTGATGTTTCTCGTTACACCTATGTTTCTGAAGCCGTACTTACAGCAAAGGGTTTAGAGGTTCTCAACGCCATTCCTCAAAGCCTTACTTCCGGGCCGTCCTTGGGCGAGCAATTAGCAGATGCTGCTAAGGGTGGAGGTAAGGAAACCCTAAAAGCGCTAGTTACCGAGGTGCTGGGTATTGGTGCAAGACTCATAAGCCCTATTATGGGAATCCCATAAAATTACCGCCTTTTAAGATAGCCGCTGGTTGAGCTGCGGCGTTGTATAGGTCGTGCAACCGGCTGCGGTGATACGACGGGGGTTGGTGCTGGATCAGGTTCTGGCCTCTGCGTTGCCGGTGTTGCTTGAGTTGCTTGAGTTGCAACTGGCAGCGCAAGACGTTCAGCCTGAACGGGCTTCTCATCAAATAGCCCGGCCTGCGCCAACGCTTGGCGAACGCGCGCCCAGTCGTGTTCTTTGTAGCGGTTCAGCCCCAAGTAATGCGCCATCGCCAAGTTGTACACCATCAGGTCAAGCGCTTCGTTTCGCTCGGCTTTGCCCTTAACCCACTCGATACGCTTGAAGCCTTTGACGTAGCGCGCCACCTTGCGCTCAGCCACGCACTGGTCAAAGAAGTCGTCCGGCAGGTCATTAGCGAAGTGCAGCGCTCCCGGCCCGTCCTCAACCGGATAGCGGTTGTAGATCCAGTCTTTGGCGGTGTCGGTCCCGACAAACCACAGCTCGGCACCGTTGCGTTCGGTCTGGCCTTTCCAAGTCACATCGACCATTGACGGGCGTTGCGCAATCACCGGCTTACCCGGCTTGCTCGCACCCTTGATGGCGAAGATGTTGCGCCACCGGCGGATACGACAGAACTGATAAACCTCGTCTGTATGGTGACCGCCAGAGTCGACCGCGGTGGCCAGAATGCCGAGCCCGACGCCACAAGGATGCGGGTAACGCACCTTGAGCTTTTCATCGAGTACGGCCCACGTACGCGCGTCCGCCGGATCGCCCCAGATCACCTGATAGTCGATGATCCAACGCTCCATGCCGACGCCCCAGCCCATCACCATCAGCTCTCTGGCCCTTGTGGTGTTCCTCAATCAGCACATCGCAATCCAACCCGGATGCAGCGCATTTGTAATGCACCACGTTAAAGTCGGCCGAGTAGAGCAAGTTCTCCCATTCCAGCGTCTGCATGTGGCCGCAATGCGGGCATGGCACGTAGTAATAACGCTGATCGCTGGCCTCAAACAAATCAGCGATCCGCGACGCGCCTTTGATCGTCGGTGAGCTGGAGAAGTAAAACTTGGCGTTGCGTCCGAACGTACTGCCACGGGTTTCAGCCAGCTCGATTGGGTCGCCTTCTTCGCCCACGTCCA
>NZ_LLWH01000233.1 GCF_001411475.1 Pseudomonas endophytica
GGTAACCAAGTTGAAAAGGTGCCGAAGTCTTACGGCCGTTACCTCGAAAACACCTACCGTCGAGTCTTGAAGCTGGTCGGTACGCCGATTCGCATCGAGTTCAAAGGTGGCGAGAACCCGTACGAGGCGAACAAGAACTCGTTGACCGACCGTCAGGTCAACAAGAAGCGCCGGATGATGTCGCACCACAAAAAAGCGGACAAAAAGCGCAGAGACAAGCGCTAATACGCTGAAGAGGGTTCCTCAAGGGGAGTGCTGCTTGTGTAGGGGCGAACTTGCCTCGCGATCTTTTGAAGATTTAAAGATCGCGAGGCAAGTTCGCCCCTATAGGTCAGAGTGCAGGTATCTGCACTGACGGGCATCACACTTTTAGGAGCCCTTTTTCGTGTCTGGCGTTTGGGCTATTCTCGCTAGGTCCTGTGCCGTAGTCAGAGCCGGGAACTCATCAGGGAACGGCCATGATTATCAGCAAGTTGCCGAATGTCGGCACCACCATCTTCACGCGCATGTCACAGCTCGCGGCTGAAACGGGCGCGCTTAACTTGTCTCAGGGTTTTCCTGACTTTGATGGCCCGCAAGCGTTGCGCGATGCCGTTGGTCAACACATTGCCAGTGGCCACAACCAATACTCTCCAATGACCGGTTTGCCTGCCTTGCGTACGCAAGTAGCGGCCAAAATTGCGCGCAGTTATGGCGTGCAGGTGGATGCCGATACCGAGGTGACCATCACCCCTGGCGCCACTCAAGCGATCTTCTGTGCCATTCAGGCGGTGATTCACGCTGGTGACGAAGTCATCGTGTTCGACCCGTGTTACGACAGTTATGAGCCTTCGGTCGAGCTAGCTGGTGGTCGCTGCGTACATGTGCAGTTAGGGCTCGACGATTTCTCCATTGACTGGCAGAAGCTCACAGACGCACTAACGCCGCGCACCCGCATGATCATCCTCAACACCCCACACAACCCGAGCGGCGCGTTGATCACACGTGCCGAGCTGGATCAGTTGGCCGCATTAATTGCAGATCGCGACATCTACTTGATCAGTGACGAGGTGTACGAGCATTTAGTGTACGACGGCGTGCCGCATGTCAGTGTGTTGTCACATCCAGAGTTGTACGCTCGTGCCTTCGTTGTCAGCTCATTCGGTAAGACCTACCACGTGACGGGTTGGAAAACCGGTTATGTCGTGGCACCGCCGGCGCTGACTGCGGAGCTGCGCAAAGTCCATCAATACGTGAGTTTTTGCGGCGTCACGCCGTTGCAGTTTGCGTTAGCCGACTTTATGGCGGCCAGCCCCGAGCACGTTGAAGAACTGCCTGCGTTTTATCAGGCCAAGCGGGATTTGTTTTGTGATGTATTGAGGCCCTCGCGTTTCACGTTTAAACCGGTGGCCGGGACGTACTTCCAATTGGTTGATTACTCCCACATTCGTCCAGACCTTAATGACGTCGACATGGCCGTGTGGATGACCCGTGAACACGGCGTTGCGACAATCCCTGTTTCGGTGTTCTACCAGACCCCCCCTCAAGGGCAGCGGCTGGTTCGTCTATGTTTTGCCAAACGCGAGGAGACGCTGCGTGAAGCAGCAAAAAAACTATGCGTGATCTAAGTGGTTTACCCGATTTAAACCTGGCGTTGGTGCAAACCACATTGGTGTGGCACGACCCTGCGGCTAACTTTGAGCACTTTGAAGAGTTGCTTGAGCACGCGCGTGGCGCAGACCTGGTGGTATTGCCAGAAATGTTCACCACGGGCTTTAGCATGGAGTCCGAAACCCTTGCAGAGCCCGAGTCGGGCCCAACCACGCACTGGTTACGCTCCCAAGCGCTAAAACTCAACGCTGTCGTGACCGGCAGTGTGATTGTCCAAGCCGCTGATGGCAGCCACCGCAATCGCTTGCTCTGGGCGCGCCCTGACGGCGAAGTGCTGCACTACGACAAACGCCATCTGTTCCGCATGGCTGGGGAGCATGAACACTTCACGCCGGGTGAGCGCCAGGTTCAGTTTGAAGTCAAAGGTTGGCGTATCCGGCCATTGATTTGCTACGACCTGCGTTTCCCCGTGTGGAGCTGCGACCCTCACGACACCGACTTGCTGCTGTACACCGCCAATTGGCCGGGTGCGCGCCGTCTGCATTGGAACCGTTTACTACCGGCCCGAGCGATTGAAAACCTGTGCTACGTCGGTGCGGTAAACCGCGTTGGCACAGATGGCAAGGGATTGGTCTACACCGGAGACAGCCATGTTCTCGACTTCCAAGGCGAATCGTTGCTCAGTGCAGGGGAGGCGGATGGCGTGTTCCAAGTCAGCTTGAGCGCTAGCCAATTAGGCGCCTACCGCGAACGCTTCCCGGCCTACATGGACGCCGACAATTTCGACCTGACGTGACGCCCACGTTAAATGGCCAGCAGGCGTTACTGGCTTTAAATGTAGGAGCTGCCACAGGCTGCGATCTTTTGATCTTCAAAATCTAAAGATCGCAGCCTACGGCAGCTCCTACAGAGGTTAAAAAAGCGTTACGCAGCTTTTTCAGCCTCTGCCGCGCTCAGCGAGCGGTTCAGGGCGCTAAACAAGGCCTTAAAGCTGGCGGTGGTAATGTTTTCATCAATGCCCACACCGTGTACGGCACGATCACCATTCACCCGCAGCTCAATGTACGCCGCGGCCTTAGCGTTGGTGCCAGCGCCAATCGCGTGTTCGTTGTAATCCATTATTTCGGCTTTAACGGGCAAGCCCGCCACCAGTGCTTCCAGCGCGCCATTGCCTTTGCCACTCCAGCGCAGGTTAGTTTCGCCAGCCCCTTTGGCCGATACTTCCACTTCAACAGCGCTGTGGCCGTTTTCTTCCTGCAGACGATGGCTGACCAGCGCATACGGCGTATTGGCTTGCAAATACTCAGTGTGCAGCAAGCTGTGGATCTGCTGCGCAGTCATCTCAAGGCCAAGGCGGTCAGTTTCGCGCTGCACCACTTGGCTGAACTCGATCTGCATGCGGCGTGGCAAGCTGATGCCGTATTCCTGCTCCAACAGGTAAGCAATCCCGCCTTTGCCCGACTGGCTGTTAACCCGAATAACGGCTTCGTAGCTACGGCCAATGTCCGCCGGGTCAATCGGTAAGTACGGCACTTCCCACACAGCATCTGGCTTTTGTTGGGTGAAACCCTTACGGATAGCGTCTTGGTGCGAGCCCGAGAACGCGGTGTGCACCAAGTCGCCCACATACGGGTGGCGAGGGTGTACCGGAATTTGGTTGCACTCTTCAACGACTTTGCGCACGCCGTCGATGTCGGAAAAGTCCAGCTCTGGATTCAGACCTTGGGTGTACATGTTCAACGCCACGGTCACCAAGTCAACGTTGCCAGTGCGCTCGCCGTTACCAAACAAACAGCCTTCAACGCGATCCGCGCCGGCCATCAGGCCCAGTTCAGTAGCAGCAACACCGGTGCCACGGTCGTTGTGGGTGTGCAGGCTGATGATCACGCTGTCACGGCGGTTAATGTGGCGGCCGAACCACTCAATCTGGTCGGCGTAGATGTTCGGCGTGGCGCACTCGACCGTCGCAGGCAGGTTAAGAATGGCCTTATGCTCAGGGGTCGGGTTCCAGACCTCAATCACTGCGTCGCACACTTCTTTAGCGAACTCTAGTTCGGTAGCGCTAAAGGTCTCTGGCGAATATTCGAAGGTCCATTGGGTTTCTGGCTGTTGAGCCGCGTATTTGACGAACAGCTTGGCGGCACTGACGGCGATCTCTTTGATGCCGTCTTTGTCTTGGTTGAACACGATGCGGCGGAACGACGGGCAGGTCGCGTTGTACAAGTGAACGATGGCTTTTTTGGCGCCGCGCAGCGATTCAAAAGTCCGTGCGATCAAGTCTTCACGACCCTGGGTCAACACCTGAATGGTGGTGTCGTCCGGGATGTGGCCGTCTTCGATCAGCGTACGTACGAAATCAAAGTCAGTTTGCGACGCTGCTGGGAATGAAGCCTCGATCTCTTTAACGCCAACACTGACCAGGGTCTTCCAAAAACGCAGCTTCTTTACTGAATCCATCGGCTCGATCAGCGACTGATTACCGTCGCGCAAGTCAGAGCTGCACCAGATAGGAGCTTGGGTGATGGTTTTCGATGGCCAGGTACGGTCAGGCAAATCAATGACTGGGAAAGCGCGGTATTTGGAGGAGGGATCTTTAAGCATGGTCATCAGGCAATCCTTTAATGTGCGAGCTGCATAGATAGAGATAAAAGCGGCCCGCTGAAGAAATACAAAGCAGGGGGGGACGAGGCAGCGCGTTTCAGCTTTGCAGTCGTGCACTGACGAGGCAGAGGCTTCGGTGCTGGCGTAATTGAATGAGGGTATGAGGTGTTTTCATAGGCTCAACCCTAACCATTGAACTTGAAGATGGCAAGCGGCTAAAAAAGATTGAGATAAATGCTCTTAAATATCTTTTTTTTGAGTTTTTATTGCGCTTATTTCTGTTTTGTTCATAAAAAATTGCGCCTTGTAGGCGGGCTCGGCAACCCGCCAGCGATGGATGGACTCAGGGCTGAAAGGCGCCGATAAAGATCGCCGGATCAACCCGGGCGTCGTTCAGGCTGACGTTCCAATGCATGTGCGGGCCAGTTGCACGACCCGTTGAGCCAACTTTACCGACCACATCGCCGCGTGCCAGTTGCTGGCCAACCTTGGTGTCGATCTTCGACAGGTGGCAGAACATGCTGATAAAGCCTTGGCCGTGATCGACAAACACCGTGTTGCCATTAAAGAAGTAGTTGCCGATCAAGATGACTTTGCCAGCGGCCGGGGTTTTGATCGGTGTGCCCGCAGGCACGGCGAAATCCAAGCCTGCGTGGGGGTTGCGCTCTTCGCCATTGAAAAAGCGACGTACGCCAAACTTGCTCGACAGCGGCCCATTCACCGGTTTGTCCAGCAGCAAATTGCTCGGTGTGTTCTGGCTGAATGTGCGATACGCCTTGATCTGCACTGCCAACTCGTTTTCGATACGTTTGAGGTCTGCCGGGTTGGGATTGACCTGACGCTGGTTTTTAAGGGTGATGTGCTGCTCGGGATACTTCTTATTACCCACGCTGAAGCTTAAGTTTTGACCATTGGCACTGAGTGTCTGCGTTCCCGGCTTTACGGTCAGCGGAATTCCGACAATCGCTCGCCAAGTATCTTGCTCTTTGACCACCAGCACGGGTTTGCCATCGTATTTAGCCTCTGGCCGTTGCGCGCCAGTGCCCAAATCAATCACCGCTACGCCGCCTGGCACCGGCTTATTGAGCATTCTGGTGATATAGCTATCAGCGGCCGAAGCGTTGAAGGCTAGGCACAGTAATAAAGCAGCAGTAAAAAAACGTGGCATTAGCTCAATCCAATAAAGAAAGGGTCACAGGTGTCAGGTGATTGTCTTCGACCCGCACCTGCAATTCGCCTTCGCCCAAGCGAGCCTTCAAGCGCTGGCCGTTGTGAGTCTGTGCGGCGTTGCGAATAGCATTACCGCGCTCATCGAGCAAAATGCTGTAACCACGGCCCAATGTCGCTAGGGGGCTGACCACGTGCAGGGTTTGCATTTGGCTTTGCAAATTGAGGCGCCGCGCCTTAAGACCTTCGCGCATGGCGCGTGGCAAGCGTGCGCCAAGGCTGTCCAGTCGCTGACGCAAGAGGGCCAGTTGGCGGCCTGGATGTTGCGCGGCCAGTCGAGTTTCAAGGCGGATTAAGCGCTCGCGACGCGTGTTAAGGCTGCGCTCAAACGCCCGGCGCATACGCATGTCCAAATCATCAAGACGCTGTGCCTGCTGACGTAGCCGTTCACCGGGGTGCCGAAGCCGTCGAGTTAAGCCATCGAGACGCAGGCGGTCGCGCATCAAGCGGTCACGGATGCGCATCACCAGTCGGCGGTGCAGGCTGTCAACCCGACGTTGCAGGTCGCTGGCGTCGGGTGCCAGCAACTCAGCCGCTGCCGACGGCGTTGGCGCACGCACATCGGCCACGAAGTCACTGATCGAAACGTCAGTTTCGTGGCCGACCGCACTCACAATCGGCGTTACGCAAGCGTCAACCGCACGGGCCACAGCCTCTTCATTAAAACACCACAGGTCTTCGAGCGAGCCACCGCCGCGTGCCAGAATCAGCGCGTCAAAGCCCCGTGCATCGGCTAGCTTCAGCGCCCGCACAATCTGCGCGGTGGCCTCGCGACCCTGCACAGCGGTGGGGATTAGGGTTAATTCAACCTGCGGTGCACGGCGGCGGAACACGCTGATGATGTCGCGAATCACTGCCCCGGTGGGCGAACTGATAATGCCAATCCGCTGCGGGTGGGCAGGCAGTGGCACTTTGCGCTCGGCACTGAACAAACCTTCAGCGCTGAGCTTCTCTTTAAGCGCATCAAAGGCCAATCGTAAGGCGCCATCACCAGCGGGCTCCACCGTATCGAGGATCAGTTGGTAATCGCCACGCCCTTCAAACAGAGACACCTTGCCGCGGACTTTGACAGCCAGGCCGTCTTTAAGCGCTTGGCGTACCCGAGCAGCGTTATTGCGAAACAGCGCGCAGCGGACTTGGGCGCCACTGTCTTTTAAAGTGAAGTAAATATGCCCAGACGCCGGGCGGGCGAGGTTGGAGATTTCGCCTTCGACCCAGATGTTGCTGAACACGTCTTCGAGCAAGACCCGCGCCCGGCCATTGAGTTGGCTGACGGTCAGGACTTCTCGGTCGAGATTGAGTCGTGCAAAGGGATCTTTAATCATGCGGGCCATCATAAGGGCGGATTGTTTTGACTGCACCTGTCTGGTTAAAGTCCGCAGCACGTGACACAAAAAAGATCACAACGATGGAGCGTAGGAGCAGCCGGTCGACGCTCGATGCTCGCGATCTTTTGATCGTTTAAAAGGTCGCGTGACAAGTTCGTTACAATGCCCGCTTTTATTTTTCTCTACACGTGTCGTACCCATGAATTCGCAAAGCATCATTGCTCCTAGAATCTCCACCTTGCCAGTCCACGAGCCGCGTGCCCGCGCGATCGTGCGTTGGCTAGTGCGCAAAAATATTATTGAAGAAGCACTCAGCACCTGCGGCCGTAATGGCAGCGCTATGGCTTATGCCATTGCGCCAGGCGCCGCGAGCGTAGTGCTGCATCCCGAGGCACTGCCATTCGGCCAGCCGATCAATGGCCTTGAGATCATCACCAAGCGTTGCATCTATACGCCGGTCAAAGGTTTTCTTGAGGAAGCAGGGTGTCCCGAGTGCCGCAAAGAAGTCGGTGAAGCGTTGTTCGACAGCTTGGAAGAGTGGATGCCAGGGCACACCGATAACTTCATTTGCCCGCTGTGTGGCCATGAAGATGACATTAACGGTTATCTGTTTTTGCAGCCATGCGCGTTCTCCAACCTAGGGTTCATTTTCCATAACTGGGCCGAGGCTGGATTCAAGCAGAGCTTCCTCGACGAGTTTGCCGATTGGCTGGATCAACCGGTGGCATGGGTCAAAGTGGAGTTGTAAGGGCGTTTTCTGCCTCAAGAGTCAATAAATCATGGCTCTTAGCGCAAAACTCTCTAAAGGTTTCCGTTGAGAGCCACAGGTGTTTTAAGTACAATGGCGCGCTTCCATTTTCCCGCTCGGGAGCCCCAGCGATGCTGCGTATCAGCCAAGAAGCACTCACCTTCGATGACATCCTTCTCGTCCCCGGTTATTCCGAGGTTCTCCCGAACGAAGTCAGCCTCAAGACTCGTTTGACCCGTGGCATTGAACTGAATATCCCTCTTGTTTCCGCTGCGATGGACACCGTGACTGAAGCCCGTCTGGCAATCGCCATGGCTCAGGAAGGCGGCATAGGCATCATCCACAAGAACATGACCATCGAGCAGCAAGCTCACGAAGTGCGCAAGGTCAAACGCTACGAAGCCGGTGTGGTTAAAGAGCCCATCACGATCGAAGCTGACGCCACGGTTCGTGAACTGTTCGAATTGACCCGTCAACACAACATTTCTGGCGTTCCGGTTCTGCACAATGGCGACTTGGTCGGCATCGTGACGTCCCGTGACGTGCGCTTTGAAAGCCGTCTGGAAGCCACTGTTCGTGAAGTGATGACGCCTAAAGAGCGTCTGGTCACGGTCAAAGAAGGCGCCGACAAAGACGAAGCCCGTGAACTGCTGCACAAGCACCGCATCGAGCGTGTGCTGATCGTCGACGATCACTTTGTGCTTAAAGGCATGATGACCGTCAACGACATCGAAAAAGCCAAGGCTTACCCGCTGGCCAGCAAAGATGACCAGGGTCGTCTGCGTGTGGGCGCCGCGGTAGGGACAGGTAAAGACACCGAAGACCGTGTTTCTGCTCTGGTAGCGGCTGGCGTTGACGTTGTAGTTGTCGACACCGCGCACGGTCACTCCAAAGGCGTGATCGACCGCGTACGTTGGGTCAAGCAACGCTTCCCAGAAGTGCAGGTCATTGGCGGCAACATCGCCACTGGCGCAGCCGCTCTGGCCTTGGCTGAAGCTGGCGCTGACGCCGTTAAAGTCGGTATCGGCCCAGGCTCGATCTGCACCACCCGTATTGTGGCCGGTGTTGGCGTTCCGCAAATCAGCGCGATTGCCAATGTGGCTGCCGCCTTGGAAGGTACAGGCGTACCGTTGATCGCTGACGGTGGCATCCGCTTCTCGGGTGACCTGTCCAAAGCCATCGTTGCCGGTGCCTCCTGCGTGATGATGGGTTCGATGTTTGCCGGTACGGAAGAAGCACCGGGTGAAATCGAACTGTTCCAAGGCCGTTCGTACAAGGCTTATCGTGGCATGGGTTCGCTGGGTGCGATGTCGCAATCCCAGGGTTCCTCTGACCGTTACTTCCAGGACTCCTCTGCGGGTGCCGAGAAGCTGGTGCCGGAAGGCATCGAAGGTCGCGTGCCGTACAAAGGTTCGCTCACCGCGATCATTCACCAACTGATGGGCGGTCTGCGTTCCTCGATGGGTTACACCGGCAGCGCCGACATCGAGCAAATGCGTACCAAACCTGAGTTTGTGCGTATCACCGGCGCGGGTATGGCTGAATCCCACGTTCACGACGTGCAGATCACCAAAGAAGCGCCTAACTATCGCGTAGGTTGATAGTGGTCGCATCCGGGCTCCAACCCGGGTGCGATACGAATTAAATCACCGGGGCTGTTTGATTCAGCCCCGTGTCGTTTCTGAAATTTATCGAGATATTGTCATGTCCCTCGACATTCACGCCCACCGCATTCTGATTCTGGACTTCGGTTCTCAGTACACCCAGTTGATCGCCCGTCGCGTTCGTGAAATCGGTGTTTACTGCGAACTGCACCCGTTCGACATGGACGATGCAGCGATCCGCGAATTTGCCCCTAAAGGCATCATCCTGGCCGGCGGCCCGGAGTCAGTACACGAAGCCAACAGCCCGCGTGCCCCGCAAGCGGTATTTGACCTGGGCGTACCGGTTTTCGGTATCTGCTACGGCATGCAAACCATGGCTGAACAGCTGGGTGGCAAGGTTGAAGGTTCCGAACTACGTGAGTTCGGCTATGCCCGCGTCGACGTGGTTGGCAAAAGCCGCCTGCTCGACGGCATCGAAGACCACATAGACGCTGACGGCCTGTTCGGTCTGGACGTGTGGATGAGCCACGGTGACAAAGTCACCAAAATGCCATCCGACTTCCACGTACTGGCCAGCACCCCGAGCTGCCCGATTGCCGGCATGTTCGACGACGAGCGTGCTTACTACGGCGTGCAGTTCCACCCAGAAGTGACCCACACCAAGCAGGGCGGTCGGATCCTATCG
Organism: Pseudomonas endophytica; assembly: GCF_001411475.1. Classification (GTDB taxonomy): domain Bacteria; phylum Pseudomonadota; class Gammaproteobacteria; order Pseudomonadales; family Pseudomonadaceae; genus Aquipseudomonas; species Aquipseudomonas endophytica. The sequence continues at coordinate 9,784 of NZ_LLWH01000233.1, forward strand.
CGCTTCATCCTCGACATCTGCGGCTGTGATGCCTTGTGGACTCCGTCGAAAATCGCGGAAGACGCTATCGCCACCATTCGCGCTCAAGTCGGCACCGACAACGTGCTGCTGGGCTTGTCCGGCGGCGTTGACTCCTCGGTTGTAGCGGCTCTGCTGCACAAGGCCATCGGTGATCAACTGACGTGCGTCTTCGTCGACAACGGTTTACTGCGTCTGCACGAAGGTGACCAAGTAATGGCCATGTTCGCAGAGAACATGGGCGTCAAAGTCATCCGCGCCAACGCTGCCGACCAGTTCTTGGACAACTTGGCTGGCGAAAACGACCCGGAGAAAAAGCGCAAAATCATCGGTCGTACTTTCATCGACGTCTTCGATGCGCAATCCAGCAAACTGGACAACATCAAGTACTTGGCGCAGGGCACCATCTACCCGGACGTGATCGAGTCGGCTGGCGCTAAAAGCGGCAAGGCGCACGTCATCAAGTCGCACCACAACGTTGGCGGCTTGCCAGAAGAAATGAACCTCAAGCTGGTTGAGCCACTGCGTGAGCTGTTCAAAGACGAAGTTCGCCGTCTGGGCTTGGAGCTCGGCCTGCCGTACGACATGGTCTACCGCCACCCGTTCCCGGGCCCGGGTTTGGGCGTACGGATCTTGGGTGAAGTGAAAAAGGAATACGCCGACCTGCTGCGTCGTGCTGACCACATCTTCATCGAAGAACTGCGCAAAGCCGACTGGTACCACAAAGTCAGCCAAGCTTTCGTCGTCTTCCAGCCGGTCAAATCCGTTGGCGTCGTAGGCGATGGCCGCCGTTATGCGTGGGTCGTTGCCCTGCGTGCTGTAGAGACCATCGACTTCATGACTGCGCGTTGGGCACACCTGCCTTACGAACTGCTTGAAACCGTGAGCGGCCGCATCATCAACGAAATCGAAGGCATCTCACGCGTCACCTACGACGTGTCGAGTAAGCCACCGGCGACGATTGAGTGGGAATGATCCCGCGTCCGGCACAGCCCGGCACGATCTAGCAAGAAATACCCTGAAGCCCGTGTAATTGCGGGCTTTTGGCTTTTTGGGTCTGGCAAATTCTGGCAGCTTTGTGCATCGCCCAACAGCACGCTGCCCCCCTCGCACAGCAAGCAAATCCCAGCAAAGTGAACAATCGCGACAGGCTAAGGGCGCCATTGCGAAGGGTTCGACTGTTTTTTAAATGTTTTTGTAAAAGATTCCCATTGGCAATTCGTCTTCTACCTGTGGATCACATAATTATCACTACAGGAGCCGATGGATGTCCGCTTGTATCTCTTCCCCGCCTTTCAGTCTGCGCAGTGTCGCGCTGGCATTTAGCCTTTCAGGTTCGCTATTGGCCAATAGCGCTGCATGGGCCGAGCCCGTCAGTTACACCATTTCGGCAGGGTCGCTCACCCACGCGATCAACACGTTTGCCGCTACGAGTGGGGTCACTGTGAACTTTAGTCGTGAAGAAACGGCTGGCTTGAATACGGCGGGGTTGCAGGGGCATTACGAGCCGGAGCAGGGCCTAGCTTTGCTGCTGCAAGGCAGTGGCCTGAAGTTCCAGCAAGTGGGAGACAAGCACTACGTACTGGCCCGGCCTCACACGTCGGATTCAATGGAGCTGACGGCAACCACCGTCTCCGGTATGGGGTTGGGCGCCACGACTGAAGGGACAGATAGTTATGCCACGGGCTCGGCAAACACCGCGACGGGTTTGCGCCTGTCGGCACGCGAGACGCCGCAGTCGATCAGCGTGGTGACGCGCCAGTTGATTGAAGACTTGAACTTGAACGATGTGACCCAGGTGCTTGAGCAGACCCCAGGCGTGGTAGTCGAGAGCATGGGGCCCGCCGGTAGCGATTCCAATCACATCTATGTACGAGGCTTTGAAATCAGCAATATTCAGGTCGATGGGGTTAATCGGCCTAACACTTACGGGTTCAGTGATGAGCTTGCTGACACCGTCACCTATGACCGGATCGAGGTGGTGCGCGGCGCGACCGGGTTGATGTCGGGGACGGGTGATCCGGGCGCCACCGTTAACTTGATTCGCAAAAAACCAACGCTTGAAACCAAACGCACACTCACGCTCAAGGCGGGTTCTTGGGACGACTACCGCACAGAGCTGGACGTGTCTGGGAAGCTCTCCGAAAGCGGCAATGTTCGTGGACGTTTCGTCGCATCGAGCAGCGATAGCCGCAGCTACGTCGACCGCCAGACCTTGGAGCGGCAGGTAGCTTACGGGGTGCTGGAATGGGACGTCACCGATGACACGATGCTGACAGTCGGGGCGGAATATCAGGACATGGACAACAAAGGCGCCGGTAACCACGGTTTTCCAATGTTCACCTCCGATGGTGGCCATTTCAGCCCGTCTCGCTCATTCAACTCAGGCGCGGACTGGGGTTACCACAAGCGTCGCGCCAAGACGCTGTTCACCACCTTGGAGCACGAACTGGATAACGGCTGGCATCTCAAGTTCAACGCCGAACACAGTCGCCGCAGCTATGACGATGCCTTCGCCACGGCCGCCAGCGGCACTGTGAAGCCTGACGGCAGTGGTATCAGCACGTGGACCGGGCGTTGGTCCGGTGAGCCACGCCAAACCACATTCGACGTGTCGGCGACCGGCCCTTTTGAGCTGTTCACTCGCGAGCACCAACTGTATCTAGGCGCCAGCCACTCCAAGTCGTATTACCGAAATGATGGCTACCCACTGTGGTCGTTTCAAGACATCGACAACATCTACACATGGGATGGCTCGCTGGCCATACCGGATGCCATTTACACCAAATCATCACGTGATGCACTGGATGAAAAACAGGATGGTTTAGTCGCCTCGGTTCGCTGGAGCTTGGCCGATGACCTGTCGTTGATCACCGGGGCACGGGTCATTGATTGGAGGCGCGATGAAGCCGCCACCACCCTTTCGACCGGCGATATCAAACGCACTTCGCGCAGCGAAAACGGGATCGTGACCCCTTACTTCGGTTTGGTTTATGACATCGACGACAACTGGTCGGCTTATGCGAGCTACACCACGATCTTCCAACCGCAGAACAACAAAGACGTCAATGGCAGCTATTTGGACCCTAAAGAGGGCGTGAACTACGAGATGGGCATCAAGAGCGAGTTCTGGGACAAACGTCTGACTGCGGCCCTGAGCGTCTTCGAGGTACATCAAGACAACCTCGCAGTGGCCGATGGTAACCAATTGGCGCCGGACGGCAACCAAGCCTACCGCGCCGAGTCGGGCACCAAAACCCGCGGCTTTGAGATGGAAATGGCGGGTGAGATCCTGCCCGATTGGCAGGTCTTGGCCAGCTACACCTATGCCGAGGTCAAAGACTCGGATGATAAACGCCTGATGACCGAAGTGCCTCGCGACACTGTGAAGCTGTTTACCAGCTATCGTCTTGGCTCACTCCCGCAATTGAAAGTGGGCGGAGGGGTGCGCTGGCAGGGCACCGAGTACTACAAGGGTGCAGGGCCTAACAATGAGACGTTCTCTCAGGGCGCTTACAGTGTTGTCGACCTAATGGCGCAATACGCCTTCACCCCGCAAACCAGCGTCTCGCTGAACCTCAACAACGTGCTGGATAAGAGCTACTACACCGCGATTGGCGCTCGTGGATGGTATGGCACCCCACGTAGCGCAACGGCCACCTTGGTCTACGCCTTCTAGGTTTAGGAAACGCCCTACATATAGATGCGAGTCGACCTACGCTCCGCTCTGGATCGGTCGTGCTAGAGCGGTTTTTCCCACAGCTGAAAGCTACCCGGACTACATTACAGCTCCAGTCTTTAGGGGGTTAAATATTCCTGATTCTAAAAAGAAAAAGGATATCCCCTAATGACAAAGAAGCTTGATTCATTCGCGAACAAAGGAAGTTTCCACACCCAATCCATCCTCACTACCGGCGTGCTGCAGACGAAGGTAGAACTGCCTCTGACGCTGCTGACCACTCTCGACTTCAACGATCATGGTGCAGCTCTGCGCCCTCAGTACCACCATCCCGTCGCTCAAAACCACTGTGGCCACCGCCCAAATCCTGCCAAGCGTCAGGGTGACGTGGCATCGCACATGGGCAGGCGGCAGCAGGTGACGTTCAGTCAGGCCTGTTGAAGACGACACCATCGTGCCCAACGAAGAAATCTTCTGCGACAAGTGGGGGCGGGTCAAAGTCAGCTTCCCCTGGGACCGCGCGAGCCAGAACAACGAACACAGCTCCTGCTGGATCCGCGTCGCCCAAGGCTGGGCGGGCACCACCTGGGGTGCGATGGCCATACCGCGCATCGGTCAGGAGCTAATCATCCAGTACTTTGACGGTGATCCCTACGTCCACGCCGAGAAAGACCAGAACGTGATGGTCAACAACAACGAGACCCACACCGTGGGCGTTGACCGCACCCATGCGGTAGGTCAGGACGAAACCATCACCGTGGGCCGCAACAGCTTACGCGTGGTGAAAACCAACGACACGCTGAAGGTGGGCGGCAATAAAAACGATCACGTTGCCGGCGAGTACTACATCGGCGTTGGTTCAAAACTACGCCTTGAATGCGGCAAAACCGTGATTGAGCTGAACGCCAATGGTGACCTGAGCATCACCTGCGAAAACATCAACATCACCGCCAATCAGGCAGGCCAGATCAACACCCCAGCCGGCATGTTGGATCTCAATGTGGATGGCGGTAAAGCCGCAGCCACTGCAGACGGTCGAGAGGGCAGCGCCATCCAGGCGGAAGTCAATAGCCACTTCAAGCAAAGCTAAGCCACTGGGCTTAAGCCGAATAACACCCACCATTCCACAAAAGGACTGCCGTAATGGCCCAATACCTGACTCAGGATCTGATCGTCGACCTTGGCGACAATCATCCCGAAGACACAACACTGAACATGCTGCATTTTCGGGAGAGGCAAACCACCTTGGTCATTGCCCGCAGCGCCTTGCCAGAGCAACAAACCCTGGATGATGCCTACACCCTGCAAATGGAGCTGCTGCGCAAGCAGCTTAGCGGGTTCGATTGCACTGACCCCAAGCACGTTTTGATCGGCCAAGCCCCACAGTCGGAAGGACGTGAAGTCGCCCTCCAATTCATGCATGGCGACCAGCCCACCTTTCAGCTCCAACTGGCCTGCCTGCTACCCGGACAACCACGGTTGCTGGTTCTGAATTACAGCAAGCACAGCCTGTTGACCGACGCTGACATTGAACATTGGCGATGGATCAAGAAAAGCCTGCGCTTTACCTGATCAGCCCCCACCTGCCTAAACGCCTGCCCAGCAAGGAACCCGATTCAATGGCTCAGAACGTACATGCCGCCAGAGAGGGCGACGCCATTCTCCATCCGTCACTGGCGGCCGAAATGATGAGCGCCGTGACAGAAGCCATTGTCTATGCCGCCGCCACCGCTCTCGCCGGGGCAGCAATTGCTGGCACGGTTGTAGCCGTAGTGGGCACAGGCGGTGCCGCAGCGGTTCTCGTCCCATTGATTGCTGGGACGCTGGTAGGCGCCGCCAGCATGCTTCCCCTTGGGGAAAGTGGAAGCATCGGTGATGCGATCAGCCGTGGCTGCGACAGTCTGGCCAACAGCATCTTCCCTGCCGAGCCTTATGGCGAAATCAGCAGTGGCTCCAGCGATACGCGCATCAACGGCAAACCTGCTGCCCGCGCCGCAGGACGGATGACCGGTGGCGGCGGGGAAGATTCCCCCGAAGAAGAGGCCGAACCGTCGGTTCTGGAAAACATCGGCTCAATAGCCAAGTCGGCCGCCCCCTTCCTCCTCCCTGTGCTCGGGCTGGGCATGGCGATCAAGGACATCTTCAATCCACCTGTCACAACGCCCGCCGCACCTGGAACAGAGCCCGCCAATCAGGATGAGGTCACCTGCAGCCGTCACCCGCCCATGCCCATTGCCTATATTGCACAAGGCTCCAGCAAAGTCTTCATCAACGGTCAGCCAGCCGCCAGAGCCGGCGACAAGACCACCTGCGATGCCACCATCGACAGCGATGCCAATGTCTCGCCGAACGTGCGCATTGGGGGAGAGCCACTGACCGTCCGCGATATTCGCAACGGCAAAAGCAAGCTCGCACAATTCACCGGCATCGTGGCGGGCATGTTGATTTCCAGGCGGATCAAACTTAGGCCACGCCCCAAGAGCAGCCCCAAACCATCACGCGGCATACCGGGGTGCAAGGGAAGCCCGGTATTTGTCTCAACTGGAAGCAAGATACTGGGAGGCCAAGAAGATCTTGACTTCACCCTGCCCGGCCTGATTCCAATTGTGTGGAGCAGAGGTTATGACAGCAATGACCTGCGCACCGATGGGTTATTCGGCCAGGGCTGGAGCGTGCCCTATGAAGTGGAAATCGCCCGCGTTGCGCACCCCGAAGGTGGCGATCTATGGATCTACATCGACGAAGAAGGCACCCGTCTCGAACTGGGCAAGCTAGCCGTCGGCGATGCCTTTGTCAGCGTGCTCGATGGCCTGGCGTTCTTTCAGGCAGAGAACGGGCTGTCGGTGGTCGAGGATATCTATGCTGGCCACTACCAGGTCTTCCAGACCGACCCGCACAACCCGAACCGCTCACGCCTGATCAGGCTCGGTGACCGCAACCTCAACACCCAGGAATTGCACTACGATCCGCAAGGCCGCCTGCAGTTTGTGTACAGCGACTTCAGTCAGATGATCGTGCGACTGCGTTACGACAGCCAGCACCCGCGCCGGGTCAGTCAGGTCCAGCGGCTGTACATCAAGCCAGGGGACGCCTCAGGAATCGAGCACGCCGAGACACTGGCCCGTTACCGCTACACAGCAAACGGCCAGCTTCAGACCGTGCTCGACGCCACCGAGCTGGTACTGCGCCAGTTTACCTATACCGCCGAAGGCTACCTCGATAGCCATACCCAGCCCTCCGGTGCGGTCCGGCAGTATCAATGGGAACGTTTCACCCTCCCACAGCAACGCCCGCAACCCACGCCCGGCTACAACCTCCCGCCGTTGCTGGAACCCCAGCCCGACCACGAATGGCGGGTGATCCGGCACTGGGGCAGCGACGGTGAGGACTACCAGTTCAGCTATGACCTGGAAAAAGGCGAAACCCGCGTCACCGACAACCTGGGCCGCCAAGATCATTATTACTGGGGCGCGTTCTACGAGATCTACAAACACATCGACCCGCTGGGCCACTGCTGGCAGGACGACATGCTCGCCGGACAGTTGCTCAAAAGCATCGACCCACAAGGCGGCGAATGGCAGTACAGCTACGACGAACTCGGCCGCCTGATCGAAACCCGCGACCCCTTGGGCCGCAGTGAGCGGATCCGTTACACCCGCCACTGGGCCCTGCCG
>NZ_LLWH01000234.1 GCF_001411475.1 Pseudomonas endophytica
CAGCAAGCATTCGCCTTGGACGTTTAGAACAACCAAATCACTCGAAACCAACGGTGTCGAAGCCACAACGCTGCGAAACAGATCATTACTGAGCCACATGATTTAGATCTCAGCCAAAAAACGCGTCAATATTTGGTCTTTGTCCAAGAACTCACACGCGTAGCCTGTAGCAATGGGATTTGGCAGTGGCATGGCTAATACGGTCTCAATACCGTCAATTAATGCGTCAACCGACTCTGGCTCGATTAATGCTGCTATGCCCGGGTATTCAGTGCACAGCGCGCCTAAGCTTGTGTCGGGGTCTGCGGTGATCAATGCGTTACCACCCACCGCCAAAATGTTAGTCAACTTTGAGGGCAGCACTGCGTCCGCTGCTCCGCGCTTTTGGATCACCAAGTGACAATCTGCTGATGCCAACAGCGCCGGTAAATCCTCATAAGGCTGCAGCGGGGCAAACACTACGTTACTTAGATTGCGTTGCTGACTCAGCTCCTGCAATCGAGCTTTGCCTGCACCTTCCCCAACGACTAAAAACACCAAATCTGAACGATCACCTAGGCGTTGAGCAGCTTCGATAACGCACTCCAGCCCTTGTTTTTCACCGATGTTGCCTGAATAGAGTAAAACCCGTTTATCGGGGTTTACACCAAGGCGGCGCAGTAATTCTGGATTACGTGGCACATTCTGGAATCGAGCTGTTTCTGACCAGTTAGGGAAGAACCGTAACTGGTCCTTGGCCACCCCCTTCGCTTCGGCGCGGCGCAGCATGCCGCTGGAGATAGTAGAAACCCGATCGAAGCTTCGCAAGAGCGCTCGCTCAACAGCAAACGCCCAGCGCTTGAGCTTTTCACCCTTAGCGATGGAAAGCCCAAACAAAGCATCCACTTCGTAATCCTGCACATGCAACACCGATGTTGCCCCTGTGAGTTTGGCCAGTGCAAGTGCTTGCGGGGCGCAAAACAGAGTGGGCACCACCAGAATCACTCGATCAGGCTTCCACCCCAACTGAGCCATCACCGCGAAGGCTGATGACAAAGAAAAACTGGCCAAATGCAGTAAACGCTTAAGCGCAGTTGGTCTAGGCGGAACATACAGCGGGCAGCGAATGACGGTGACGCCAGCCTCCTGGCGTTTGTTAAAACGCCAAGTGCTGTAGCCTTGCCAGACTTTCCAGTCGGGGTAATAAGGCGGCGCCGTGATAACCCTCACCTCATGCCCCTGAGCGGCAAACCAAGCGGCCATTTCACCGCTGTACTTTCCGATACCGGTGAGTTCAGGGCTGTAGTTAATGCCGTAGAGCAGGATTTTCATCAGTGGGTCCGCGCCTGTTGCACGTTATTGACATACCAGTCGTAGGCATCTCTAAGGCCATCTTCCAAATTGATGCTTGCTTGCCAACCCAGAGCCTTAAGGCGCGAAACATCCATAAGTTTGCGTGGAGCGCCGTCTGGTTTACTGCTATCGAAGGTCAACTTGCCAGAGAAGCCGGTGACGGATGCAATGGTCTTTGCCAACTCTCCAATCGTGCAATCTATGCCTGTACCCACATTAATATGAGACAGCATCGGCTGGGTATTGGCCTGATAAATAGCGTCATCCAGTTCCATCACATGCACGCTGGCCGCGGCCATGTCATCTACATGCAGGAACTCGCGCATGGGCGTGCCTGTTCCCCAGATCACCAGTTCATCGTCACCGCGCTGTACTGCTTCATGAAAACGGCGCAGCAGGGCAGGGATCACATGACTGTTCTCAGGATGATAGTTGTCATGGGGGCCATACAAGTTAGTCGGCATGACACTGCGATAGTCACGGCCGTGCTGGCGATTGTAACTTTCGCACAGTTTGATACCTGCAATTTTGGCAATTGCGTACGGCTCATTGGTGGGCTCCAGCGTACCCGTCAGCAAAGCCTCTTCGCGCATCGGTTGATCGGCAAGTTTGGGATAAATACATGACGAGCCGAGAAACAACAACTTGTCTACATCGTTTAGATGCGCTGCCTGAATGATATTGGCTTGGATCATCAGATTTTCGTAGATGAAGTCGGCAGGGTATGCGTTGTTCGCCTGAATACCACCTACTTTTGCCGCTGCCAGATACACCTGATCAAACTTCTGCTCATGGAAAAAGGCTTGTACCGCCTGTTGATCAAGCAGATTCAGAGTATCGCGACCAGCAGTGACAATACGGGTATAACCCAGCGCTTGCAGACGGCGGACAATCGCAGAGCCGACCATCCCGCGATGTCCGGCAACAAAGACTTTTTGGTTCAACTCACGGGCCATGCTCAGTTCTCCGTGGCCACCGGTAAGTCATGACCGTGCTCTTTGAGTAGGGCATGACGCTGCGCAACCTTCAGGTCTTCGCGAACCATTTCTGCGCACATTTCTTGGACCGTGATTTCTGGTGTCCAACCTAGCTTTTGCTTGGCTTTGGTCGGGTCACCGAGCAACGTTTCAACTTCAGCCGGACGGAAGTAACGTGGGTCTACTTTGACAATAATGTCGCCCACCTTAAGCGCTGGAGCCTTATCACCCTCGATGCTAGCAATAACTGCGTGTTCATCAACACCTTCACCGACAAACTCCAGATGGATACCCAGTTCTGCAGCTGACCAGCGGACGAAGTCACGTACCGAATACTGCACGCCGGTGGCAATTACAAAGTCTTCCGGATCGTCTTGTTGCAACATCATCCACTGCATGCGCACGTAATCTTTAGCGTGACCCCAGTCACGTAAAGCGTCCATGTTGCCCAAGAACAGGCATTGCTCCAAGCCTTGGCTGATGTTCGCAAGTGCACGGGTGATTTTGCGAGTTACGAAAGTTTCACCACGGCGTGGCGACTCGTGGTTGAACAAAATACCGTTGCAGGCATACATGCCATAAGCCTCACGGTAGTTAACCGTGATCCAGTAGGCATACATTTTGGCGACTGCATAAGGTGAGCGTGGGTAAAAGGGGGTTGTTTCCTTTTGAGGAGTTTCTTGCACCAAACCGTACAGCTCGGAGGTCGACGCTTGATAAAAGCGTGTCTTCTTCTCCAAGCCTAGTAGGCGAATAGCCTCAAGGATGCGCAGAGTTCCCATGGCATCAACATCAGCTGTGTATTCCGGGGCCTCAAAACTTACAGCCACGTGGGACTGTGCACCAAGGTTGTACACTTCATCTGGTTGCACTTCTTGAATGATACGAGTCAGGCTAGAAGAGTCACTGAGGTCGCCATAGTGCAGTACGAAATTACGATCATTGACATGTGGGTCTTGGTAGATGTGGTCTACGCGCTGGGTATTGAATGAAGAGGCGCGGCGTTTAATACCGTGGACTTCGTAGCCCTTTTCAAGTAGCAGTTCTGCAAGGTAGGAGCCGTCTTGGCCAGTAATGCCTGTTATGAGTGCGCGCTTTTTCATAAAGAACTTCCTATATATTTAGAATCTAATATGCAAATGTTTTTATAAAGCTATCATTAGTCATTCGCTTAAGGAATGACCCGTAATGCGAGAGATTTCTTCAATGATTAGTTTTTTATCCTTGAGGTGAGAAATACTATGCTCTAATTCCATGACTTTAGCGCCTACAAGAAACCTATACCAAAAGCCTTGAAGAAAATGGTAAATCAATCCGGATCGCCCGTCGAGGAAGCCTAACTGGAAGATATAACGCCAAATAAAATAAAGTGTCGCACTAATAGTGAAAGGAATAGGATTGTAGATTTTTTCTTTTATAAAAAATTTAGCAGCAGTCTGGAGTGAAGTAGATTTCACTGTCACTGAGTGATCTCGAGAGAAAAGATTCAGACGCTGATTAAGTATCTCGATGGCTTCACGTGTTGCGTACTTGTTATGTTTATCTATAAAAAAGGTCAAGTTGTTGAGGTTGTGATCGGAGAAACCGCCCTTGAACGTTATAGACTTTCCGCCTGATATGATTATGTGTTCATCCATCCAGCGATTTTCTATGCGCCCATAGCCTTTTCGCCATATTCTTAGCATGACTAACGGATATCGGCCTCCATATTTAACCCAACGATCCATGAAGATATGTTTACGCTTAAAATTGATGCCAACTATGTCATCCGTCAATTTAGGGATTTTTTCATATATTTCGGCAGATAAATCTGGCTCTATAATTTCGTCAGCATCTAAACGAAGTATCCATGTACTTCTGACTGATACATTGTCAAGTGCCCACTGGAATTGTTGAGCTTGATTTTTAAACTTGTTCTGTAAAACAGTTGCACCATACGTTAGTGCTATTTCGATTGTTCTATCTGTAGAGAAAGAGTCAATAATGAATACTTCTTCAGCAATGCCCGTTATTGATTTTAACGCGCGCTCTAGATGGAGTTCCTCGTTGTAAGTCAAAATTATCGCTGTTAGGCTGACATTCTTGATAGTTCCCTTTTGGCTCATAGTGTCGAAGTCCTGTTGCGCCTGCTAATCTGTCTTGCTGGATTTCCTGCGTATACAACCCAAGACTCAGAGACCGGTTTTGTGATCAAAGAACGGGCACCTATAACTACACCGTCAGGGATAGAAACACCCAAAGAAATAAAAGCTTCAGCACAAATCCATACGTGCTCTCCGAGGATTATAGGCTTCGCAATGAGCTGGAAGTTAGGACTATTGTAGTTATGAGATCCTCCGCAGAGATGAGCTCCTTGAGAAATGACAGTATAACTTCCTATCTGAATTATATCCATGTTGTAAATTATGGCGCCGTCAGCGATACCTATAAAGTCTCCAGCTACTAAATTCCAAGGAGCCCAAATTTTAGCTCCTGGATATATATGAACTCCTTGACCAATCTTAGCACCAAATAATTTAAGTAGTAGAGCTCTCCATTTGTGTAATGGTCTAGGACTTGTTCGAAAAAAAAGAATATAAAAAAAATTCCATACTAGTCGAAGTAAGCGGTTTTTTAAGGAGAAAGAAGGTCCAGTATAAGGATCGCTGTTTTGAATTATCATACGATTAGACTCTGTTTTATTTATTAAGCTTTTCTGCATAGTTGGCTTGATATTTAGCGGTGTTTAGAAACTGCTTGTGTTTGCTTTCTTCTTCTGTCGTCACAAACCTCTTCTTAATAATGCTTGCGGGAACCCCGGCTACAATGCAGAAAGAGTCAATATTTTTAGTAACTACAGATCCAGCTCCTATGATTGAGCCATCCTCGATATGAACGCCTGCTAAAATTATCGCTCCAGCACCAATCCAAACGTCTCGGCCAATGACGGTTCTTTTAAAAGGAGGTCTGCCACTGAAAATTATAGGCGTTCCTGGAATATTGAATATATGATCGTTACCAATTATTTTTACAGATGGACCGATCATCGAATAAGCTCCTAACGTTACGCCGGGACCAATTTCACAACCAGGACCGATATAGCTATAAGCGCCAGCTTCTAAATCAGTACTGATACTGGAGTATCCTCCAGCTAAAAAGGTCTTATCAACGTTTTTCAATCGGAGCCTAATGCGCCAATAGTTTCTTCGAGCTTTACGGATCAGTTCTCTTATGGTCATCTGACTATTCCGCTAAATAGGTTGACTGCATCATTGCCGTCTAAAGCTTTTGCTTTGTGTATTGCCATTTTCAACACGGAGACTTGTTTTTTTGGATTGTATATTTGGTCTATCATTAAAAAACAGTCTTGACGCGTTTTTTCACGATCTGGATAGTGTTTTTTAAAGCTGGTTATCTTCTCTGCCAGACTTATAATATTATCCTGTTCGAAGATTTCTCCTGTATGGCCTTCAATGATGGACTCTACTTCTGGCATTTGGCTTATAAAATTATCGTGACTTATTACTGGCGTTCCGTACATTAGGCTATGCATTGCAGTTAAGCCTATTTTTCCTGGTGAAATTGTAACATCAGCAGAAGAGATATGATTTGCAATGATATTTTCGTCGTAAATTTCGCCTAGGAATAAACAATTTATTCCTAGCATAGATGCCATTTCCCCTAGTTTTTCACGTTCTGGTCCGTCTCCAATAAAGGTTAAATTGAAATTTACTAGAGGATTGTTAGAGCTAGCTATTTTAATGGAGTCAATTAAAAGGTCGTATCTACAGGCTAGAGTTAGCCGCGAAATACATATTATATTTAACTCTTTATCATTTGGCGCTATAGGAGGGGGAAGGTTATTTCTAGTTTTAAGTTGGTGCTCATAATCTAAAGAGTTAAACCCTACATGAATGGAGTCTTTAGGAAAGCCAAAACTTATTGCATTTACCTTAGCTCTCCATCCGTAGGTATAAAAAGAATCCGCGAGGCTAAAAAATAATTTTCGAATGCGATTAGAGTTAGTCCTCTCCGAAGATTTAAATCCATGCCCCCAGAAGATAACATTTTTTTTACGAACTCTACAAATTAAGGATGCTATCCAAGTTGTAATGTGATTCGGGTTGGCTAGAAAAATAAAGTTATCATATCTTCCAGTTAATGCTACCCATAATAAATAAGGCTGCAGCATCAGTTTCCCTATATAAAAGCATTGACTATGAATGAATTTCTGGCTGGAATTAAACTTATAAGGTAGTATGCCCTCTACACCTTTATTATCGGCTAGGAATGTAGGAGAAATCTCTTGTTCTAATTCCTCGATAACGCCTTTGCGATAATGCGGAAAAAAATGATAGCAAATTATTGAGTTGGTTTTTTTAATCTCTGCTGAGTAGTAATTATTCATAGTTATTCAGCGCTTGATCTGCCATATATCGTAAGGGAAACAGCTTAAAAGGCCATCTTGGAATTTTTCAAGGTTAGGTGAAGGTGGCGAATGATTTAGTGCGGAATTAAAGTCTTTACAGATATGCACTTTGTCGCGACCAGTTCCTTGGAAATAGTCGTGGTACTTGAATAAGGTTTCGCCAGAGTTATTTTCTATCAATACGGCAGGTATACTGTACGACTCAGCAATGATAATGCCGTGTAGAGACGTAGATATAACTTTTGATGCTTTTTGAATCTCCGATATAAACAGGTTGAGTTCAGTAAGTGGAGAAAGTACTTTGTATTTTTTTGCAATAGTTGGATCAACTTTTTCCCTCATGTGTGGAATATATATAGTACTTCCTGAAGGTTCGTGTTCTCTTTTCCAGAATTTTGAAGTTAGAATGCCAGGATCACCATATATATTAGGAGTTTGTAAGTTGCGAGACTTTAAGAAGTTTGCTGTTAACGGACCTCTTAGCGCTCTAATATTTAAAGATGTAAAGCGATGTAGATTTGAGTCTACCTTTCCATTTACGCCTGTTCCCCAAACTGTATCGCCATCCCGCGCAAAATGTAATACGGAACCTATAGACATTAGACGATTGTCAGGCTTTATTTTTTTAATATCTTGTCCAGCTGCAGACAGTATTCGATTAACTAAGTGTGGGCCTAGGAGATCGCCCGCATTTTCTTTACGTAAAAAACTTAAACCCATAGGCGCTCTAGGGCTCCACCAAAATGTGAGCTCTTTGTTAAATTTATTTCTCATTTTTTTTCCAATTATAAATAAGTCTAAGATCTAAAATTGCATTGAACTTCATTCGAAATGCTGGCCTAGTCTTTTTGAACAGTGCATCAATAAAGAGTGATGTCACCATATAAGAAGTAAATGTTGCCCAAGCTGCTCCAGGCAAACCAAATTTTGGAATCAGAATGTAGTTTAGTGCTACGTTTAAAACTAGTCCCAATATGTTACGCACAAGAGCATAAATCTCTAAACCGCTATTCACGTACCAGAAGCCACTGATACTACCTAAAAAAATAAATGGTAGCGAATAAAGCATTATTATGAACAGGGGTACTGATGCGATATAGTTTTCTCCATATAGTTTCGGAATCACTAGCTCTGAAATTGGAATTGATAAAGCAGCTATCAAAGTGGCTCCCCAAAATACTACAGAATAATACTTTGTATAAATATCATTTAATCTTTTGCTAGCGCGCTCTCTTCCTATTATAGGATTTATTACCGTATTCAATACAACGACAATAAAGATTAGATAGTCTAAAAGTCTCATTGCTGCTGAATATATTCCGACACTAGCATCGTCCATTAAGTCTTTAATTATAAAAATATCAATTCTGTGGTAAAGCTGCAAAAATATCATCGATAAGGTTAAAGGAAGAGCACGTCTTAATAACTTAATCGTGTACTTTATATCGAATGAGTAATTTATCCGAATTGTTCCTGTGGCGTAAATTAAAATTCCTTTGAATGCATACTCTAAGCCGTATGAGAGTATTATGTAGAAAGGAGGTAAGCCTACATATATCATTCCGAATCTGAAAGCGTTTGATAGCACCCCAGATATCAATCTTATTCGTGCAGCCTGAGTTTGTCTTAGCTCGCTTAACTGTATGGACTCAAATATATCGGAGAATGTAAATATCAAGCATGCGATAATGGATGCATAGTAACCAGCTACTTCGCTTGTACCATTTAGCTTGTAGTAAAACATTAGTGCTATCGATATAAAAAAGGCTGTAGCTGCTTTGATAGAAAGATATGAGGTAATTAATGTGTTTTTGTTTGAGTGAGCATACTCACTTATGAAGATATTTCTCACTCCGCAGTCTGATATTTGGAACAGAATCGTAGCAAGCACTATATATATGGAAAGCACACCATATTGGTCAGGGCCTAACTCTCGAGCTATATAAATATTTACTGGCAGGGCCACGAGCAATAAAATTATCTTTTCAAGTGCAACTGCGGATAATGATTTAATAAGATAATTTAACACGGTATAGATTTTCTCATTATTCTAAACGATGAACTGCGTTTGACTTTTTATTATAAAACCAAATCCTGCTTGATTTTTTCGAATATGAACGTGTCAGAATATTTTTTTCTTACATAATCGAGTCTTTGCTGCTTATTTTTGGCGCTGTTGGTTTCTTCTGCTGATACGTAAAGTTTTCTTATGGATTCAGTATTTAGCAAACCTGTCAGGGTGGGTTCAGCAATGTTCTTATATAGTGTACTGTCTCTGACAAGTACTAGTGATCCCAAACTAAATGCTAGATAAGCAGCACCAGAAACTATGCAACTATCACTAGTATGCGGTAGTACTATTGCAATTGAGTTCATTATTTCTAATTCTAACTCTCTATCCGATAACGAATAATTTTTGATAGTCAAATTCATTTTTCTACGATCTGCAATTTCAGTTAGTTCTGTAAGTAACTTTAAGTCAGTGCATGCGCCCGCGATTGTTAGTGGATATTCTTGCGGCCAATTTTCTAAAAGTTCAATATAACCTTTATATCTGCTTATCATTCCAAAACACAGAAATTTTTTTTCGGATGTTTCTGATCTTATATTGAAAGTTTTATATAAGGGATGAGGCAGATACTCATAACCATTTTCTTGTGCGACTGTATTTGAGTGCACATAGGTTTTAGCAGCTATTTTTTCAATGAGATATTGGCAAAGGGCGTGGGATTTCTTATGTTTACTATCTAAATTATGTTTCGTGAGATTGTGTTTGATGTATATGATTCTGCCGAATATTTTTGCGTATACTATTATAAATATATATATAAATAATTTAATTGGGTTTAGCTTTCCTTTCGAGTTGAACGGGTAGTCTTCGAACCAGTTAAAAATAAATATATTTTTTGTCCCTGTTAATACGTTAAGTGTTGTTTTTGGCTTGAGTAGAGAGTTTATACCTACTGGAGTCACTCCCGCTTTTTCTACTATTTCCTGCATTCTAGTGTTGTAAGGGTTGTAGTTTTTATTTGACGGGAAGTAAATTATATTTAAGTTGCTCATGGTTTGCTAGCTCGTATTGGTTTCGCTCTCAAAAATCTAGGGCGTTTATATGTGCATGCTATCACTGCAAGTAAGGTCCAATATAGTCCCTGTATAGCATCTAGGCGCCATGACCAGCCTAGAAAACCTGATAGGCAAATTACCGACAGACCAACTACACCTATGAGCGAAAATTCTTTATCGATCAAGTCAGGGGTTTTCCTATCTCTTAAAGTTTTAATTCCAACTTTAAAGAATATATAAAGTTTAGCCAAAAATATTAATACTCCTATCAAACCTATTTCAGCGGCAACAAGAAGGTAAATATTATGGACTGGGTGTCTCCAATAACTTGACATCATTGAAGAGTCATATCTATCCATAGTCTGTGTGAAAGCGTTCAATCCAACACCTGTAATTGGATTTTCAGCAATCATATTTAAAGCAATCTTCGACAACAGGATTCTTACTTCGCCGCTATCCACTGATGCATTTTCAAAACGGCCAATAATGGATTCATAATTCATAGCAATAACTGTAATGAAACCAAAGAATACCGAGATATATGTGATTAATTTTTTTGATATGTTTTTAGAGGTTTCTCGACTAGGTGCTAAATACAAAATCAAGATCAGTGTCGCCATTTGTATTGCTAAGGCTGTTCGTGAGTAGGTAAGGATTACTGCCAACGTTCCCATCAGATACATAGTTGCATAGATTTTTTTTTGTAATCCATCGGTCATAAGGGTTTTAACAAGTATGATTGTAAGAATAATATTGAGGTATTGTCCTAATAAACCAGGATGGCCAAATGTTCCTACGGTCCTAACTAAGCCGCCAGCTATTTTATTTAGTTCTACTTCTTCGTTGTTGATTCCTGATGTCGTGGTTCCTGTTAAGTATTGCAGGTATACAAAAAAAAGTTGTACTAAAATCGCAAAACATGAAGAAACATATAAAAGCTTTTTGCCTTTTGAATTGCTGAATACTGATCTAAGCCATAGATAAATAATAAAAAATTTGACTTGTCTTACTAGTTCGTAGAATGTAAATTCTCGATCGCTAGAAGTCAAAATTGAAGCGATATTGATGAGAATATATAGACCCGCAATTAAATTCAGCTTGTCCTTTGCTATTTTGAATTCACTAAAATAAATCTTTATTATTATAATAATTATGATCAATACAAAAGCTATATCGAATGGGGCGATTGCATACTCTGCGCCTCCAAAGTGAAACTCGCTGGTATTATCTAACCGCAATCTAGCTTTTGTCATAAGTAAAGTGAAATAAAGCACAAATGCTATAGCGTCTAAGTAGTATATTTTAAATTTGTGCATGAGAGCTACTTATGGTGTTGGCTGTGAGTAAGGGTTGTAATATCTGCATTTGAATTTTGAGTTATCCGTTTAAATGTGTGCGAGACAGGGTCGCGCCTCGGGGCTAAGCCATATGCCCTGTCTATGCGATTGTATAATTAAAGGATAAATTTCTAGTTGTATTGGATATGACAACTTAGAGATACATATTCTTATGTGCTTTTCACTGAGTAGTAATGCGGCCTATTGAATAATAATGAAATCCTTTTTTTGATAGTTTTTCAGGATTATATAAGTTTCGACCATCAAAAATTACGGGTTGGGTGAGTTGATCTACAAGGAGTTCAAAATTTGGTGCTTTGAAGGTCTGCCATTCTGTAACAATAATCAGTGCATCTGCTCCTTTTAAAGCAGCTTCTTTTGTACCGCAAAGATTCAAATCGTTACGATTACCATACAGGCGCTGAGTTTCGTCCATAGCCTCTGGATCAAATGCTTGCACTCGCGCACCTGCGCTCCATAGAGCTTCTAACAAAACTCTGCTAGGAGCCTCTCGCATGTCATCCGTGTTTGGTTTGAAGCTCAATCCCCATAGCGCAAAAGTTTTGCCGTTCAATTCACCTTTGTAATGCTTTAAAATTTTATTAAATAAAACATTTTTTTGTTGATTGTTACGACTCTCTACAGCCTTTAGTACTTTGGAGTCAAAGTTAATGTCATCTGCTGTGCGTATCAATGCCTGCACATCTTTTGGAAAGCATGATCCGCCATACCCAACGCCAGCATATAAAAATTGATATCCTATTCGCGGGTCTGATCCAATACCTTGGCGAACCATCTCAATATCAGCACCTAGCATTTCTGCAAGATTAGCCATTTCATTCATAAAGCTAATCTTAGTTGCCAACATACAGTTAGCAGCATATTTGGTTAATTCTGCACTCCGCACATTCATGACTATTATTTTTTCGTGATTCCGATTGAATGGAGCGTAAAGTTCCCGCATTATTTCTTCAGTAGCAGCACTACTAGTTCCAATTACAATTCTATCTGGTCGCATGCAGTCAGAAACCGCAGAGCCTTCTTTCAAAAACTCAGGGTTTGAAACAACATCAAATGTTAAATCCTGCCGTTTACGTTGAGACAGTACTTGTGCGATGCAAGCGCTGACTTTATCTGCTGTGCCTACTGGGACTGTAGATTTATCGATAATAATCTGCGATCTTTCCATGTTTCTTGCTATTGTTTCTGCTACAGCTAAAACATATTTTAAATCTGCAGATCCATCTTCATCAGGTGGTGTACCAACGGCAATAAATTGCACCTCGCCGTGCTTGACCCCAGCTGCTGCATCAGTAGTGAAGTTCAAACGACCAGCTAAATAATTTTCTTTAACTATTGATTCCAAGCCAGGCTCGTATATTGGTATCTGCCCCTGTTTTAGACGTTCGACCTTGTGTTCATCAATGTCAACACATATAACATCGTGACCTACTTCAGCGAGAACAGCTCCCTGAACTAAACCTACGTAACCGATCCCAAAAACTGTTACCTTCATGTCGATTCTCTTTGAGCGCGAAGCGTGTGGAAAAGATTATTTTATTTACTAGTTGTCTGCTAGTTAATATGTATTACATATAGTTCTAGCCTTTTCTAGTTCTAAAAGGCGACATAAATATTTTATAGATTTTACTGGTGTCAAGTCGGCGCTCAAGATTACCTATTCTTCGCAACTGACAGAGTAGCTGGCATTCGAATTTATCATGTGAGTATTTTTAATAACCGACTAAACACGCTACCGCCCCAAGATTTTACGCTAGTCCTCGGGAGCGGAATGAAATAATAATATGTATGAATGTCTTTTGTCGGAAACAAAAAATGAGCGTCCCAAGGATATTTGGACGCCCATTGAACCAGTATTGTTAAGCGTTATCTGATTTATACTCGTAATTGTAATAGCCGTATGCGCCATATCCATACTTAGCGGATGCACGTCTTTCTATGCCGTTAAATATCGCACCTTTCAAATGAATCCCACTTTGAGCAAAGCGACGCATAGTCAGTTCGATTTCTCGAGCCGAGTTCAATTCAAACCGTGTAACAATCAAGTTGGTTCCTGACTGACGACCAACAATAGAAGCATCTGTTACTGCTAAGAATGGTGGTGTGTCAAGAATAACCAAGTCGTAATTTTCACTAACATACTCCAAAAAATCTGTAAAATTTTTGTGCATTAGTAGTTCGGATGGGTTTGGTGGGATTTGTCCACGACCAATGACATATAAATTGTCTATGTCAGCTTTATGAGTTGCTGTTTCAAGAGTGCAACGCTTTGCAAGAATATCTGATAAGCCATTATCAGCAGGAATACCGAACATTTTGTGGATATATCCTTTCCTCATATCAACATCTACCAACAAAACGCGCTGACCAGATTGTGCTACTACTGCTGCTAGATTTGCGGAAACGAATGATTTACCTACGCGGGGGCTGGGCCCTGAAATCATTAAACGATTATTTTCTGCTTCAAGCATTGCAAAGTGAAGACTAGTTCTTAAGCTGCGGAGACTTTCGACTGCCAAGTCTGTCGGATGACTGCTTGCGAGCAAAGGAGTAACTCGTGTCCCGCGACCTTTAGGGCTTTTATCATCCTCGGCTTTTTGTAGAGAACTGAACGGAATAGTTGCATAAACTGGTAAGCCGAGGTTTTCTATATCGTCTGGATTTTCAACGCCTCTATTAAGCGCTTTTCTAAAAAGAACACTAGCAGTTGCAATAAACGCACCAAGGATTGTAGCAATCAGGACAATTAAAGTTTTCTTCGGCTTGATTGGCGCGCGAAGATCGACATCAGCACTATCAATGAGACGAACATTGCCTATGGCTCCTGCGCGCATTACATCAAGCTCTTGTGACTTATTCAGAAGCTGCGTATAGATTTCAGTACTGACTTTCACGTCGCGAGTTAAACTTAGTAGCTCTTGTTGTGTTGTTGGTAGTCCCTGAACTTGATTGGCAAGTCTTTTCTGCTTATTAGTCAGCTCTGCTAATTGACCCATAAGCGCACGATAGGCTGGATGCTGTGGTGTAAATTTACGATCCATCTCTGCTTGCTGCAGTTTAAGCGTAGAAATGCTTGTATCTAAAGCTACAATTTGATCGAGAATTGCTTTCGCTTCGAGACTTATATCTATGGATTTACTTCTTATCTGGAATGCATTTAACGCATCCTCTGATTTCTCTAGATCGCGGCGTACCTGCGGTAGCTGGTCTCTAAGGAACCCTAGGCTTTGAGCCGCCTCTGCGGATGTACGGTCGATGTTTTGCATTACATATAGGCGCGCAATTTCATCAAGAATTTGGATGGCTTTTTCAGGCTCTGTGCTTTCGAGTGCCAAAGCAATCATTCCAGATTCTTTACCTCGTTCTATAACATCTAAGTTTCTTTGATAAGTCAGAATACTTGTTAGACGAGGATACCGAACCACACTGAAGGTGGTTCCAGGATTAGCGACTAGCTCTTCAACTAATATTTTTATCTCGCTATTTTCAATAGCTTCACCGACTTTCCCTGCTGTAACTAGATTATCATCTTCATCTACTAGCGTAAAACTTCCATCCTTTCCGCTGATTAGAGTTAGGTTCTTTCCTAATTGATCCCGGGGAAGTTCTAGTGTTGCTATCTTTATTTTCTCTCCACCCCATGCGTAGCTGCTCATACCTAGCATAGGATCTGCTATCTTGTTTTCAGCGTCGGCTTTAAAGCGTCTGGCAATAAATGAGCCTATTATAGGAAAATAATTAGGTTCTACTTCGATATCTAGCTGCAAGTTGTCGATAGTCGCGCCAATATTCTTACGCGACTTAATCAGCTCAATCTCTGTAGCAGAAGGCGACTCTTTACCCAGCAAGCTGCTTACATCAGAAAACCCCAACGGGTCATTCTTTTTCGGCTCAACCTGAATCAACGCATTTGCCTGATACACCGGCGTAGCCAAAAGCGCATACGCCACGCCCGCGGCCATAAAGACGCCAGTGACACCTGCGATCAACCATTTGTGATCGATCAGTGTGCCCAACAACCCCATAAGGTCGATTTCGTCGTTGTCGTCTTCGCGTTCATGGGGCTTTGTCACGGGTGCTTGCTGCATAAGTCGGTTCTTTTTCTTCACTTGTATTCTAGGTATGACTCAGCGCTTGAGGCGCTGGGCCCATGCGTTTACAGCTTCTTCGATGAGCGCGTAGGCGTGGTCGAAGGCTGCTTTGCCCTGGCGATAGGGGTCGTCGATTTCGCGGTTGTTTTGCCATTTGCCCAGTAGGAGGACTTTGCCGCGTGCTTCTGGGGCGATTCTCAGTACACCGTCTATGTGTTTCTTTTCCATGACGAGGATTAAGTCGGCGTCATTGATCAGGGCAGAGGTGAGTTGGGTGCCGCTGTGCTCGCCCAGTACGTGACCTTTGCTTTCTAGGACGGCACGGGCGTTTTTTTCGATGGCGTGATTTTCGAGCGCGCCCAAGCCCGCTGAGCTCACGACGATGTCGGAGGGGGCGAGGGCGACCCGCAGCAAATGTTCTGCGGTAGGGCTGCGGCAGATGTTACCGACGCAGACAATCATGATTCGTTTAAACAAGGCAGCTTCCTTTGTGCCAAATATGCTTAGCCGGCAAGAGCACTCAACTAATCGTCACGACCACCACTCCCATTTCGGCAATGGTTGTACCTGTCTATAAAAAACCTGTGTGCAGCATTTGTTCTGCGGACATGGCCTTCACAAGGCAACAGTTCCTTCTGCTTTTAATACAGGCAAGGCCGGTGTGAAGTTTGAGGCGCGAAAATATTAACGGCGAAGCGTCTCTAAGATCAACCTTTTATATCTGGATGTAACGAGAGGGGCTATAGATAGTCGTTTTCAACACTTTTTGCTTGACAAAAAATAACATTTTCGATGCTTTTGGCAGGCACCAAATAACGCTTTTAGGGCTGTAAAGGAGGGGGTTAGGGCACCTGTGCGCAGCCGCTTTCGGTGCTGCGCCTGTGTATTTACGGGCTATAGCGCTAGCAGGCGGGCGGGCGCTGGGGCGGTTGAGGAGCGAACGGCTTTCGCTGCTGTGCGCATTGTTTGCGAAGCGTTGGTGACCACCGCTTCAGGCACACCCTCGCGAGAAACATTTGTTTGGGTTTAGTGCAATCTGAGCCTTGCATTTTTAAAGTTTTATGAAGACTCATCAGAAATATATCGGTGGTGGCACTGTGACACTGATGTTCATATTAAAACATTTAGTGTTCCGATCAGCGGTAATAGTGTTGTTATGCGCAATGTTATTGCCGGGCGTGACACTTTTTATGTGTGCTCAGTGTGATAACAACGATGTAAGGCCGCTTTAAGTTAGTGCGCTTAATCTATTTTGTGCACTGTCATGAACAAGCCGTTTAGCTCAGGCCCTGGCGTTTCGGGCGGGTGTGGACTGCTTGTGGCCGTGGAAGCGGTTCGCTCCACCTGTCAGAAATTTCCGACATTTGAATTGACCAAGCGCTTACGTCGCAGTTAACTGTATGCATGTACAGTTTATTTTAAGGCGCGTGTCATGGGTTTCTCTCTGTTGGGTCGGCTTGCTGAAGGTGGCGTTCGTCTGCCGCGGTGTACGTTTAAGATCCCGGCGGGGTTTCCTTCACCTGCAACGGATCATATGGAGCAGCCCATTTCGCTCGACGAGGTGTTAAGCCTGCGCGCCCCGCATGTGTATCTGGTGACGATTGATGGCGACAGTATGCAAGGCGTGGGGATTTTTGCCGGTGACCTAGCGGTGGTCGATCGCTCTATTGAGGCGGGGGATGGCGATGTGGTGGTGGCGCTGCTTAATAACGACCCCCTCTGCAAGCGCCTGCGCA
>NZ_LLWH01000235.1 GCF_001411475.1 Pseudomonas endophytica
TAGGAGCGAGCTTGCTCGCGATCTTTTGACCTTGCCCCTACACGGCATTGCAGCGATCTGGCTAACCCCAAAATCCCGGTTTGGCCATCAGCGCTTCATGCAATTGCGCGGCGCTGATATGGCGTTTGGCAGGGTCGACGGTCAGGGCTTGGCGCACGGCGCGCCATGCATGGCGTGGCAGGTTTTTAGGGCGCTTGAGGCGGGTTTTGGTGGCAGGTTGGCGCTTAAACGGGTGTTTACCGCTGGCCAGTTCATACAACAAACAACCCAGCGCAAACACATCGGCGCCGCGGGTCAACGGCGCGCCGTCTAGGATTTCAGGCGCGGCATAACCCGGTGTCCAAGCGTTGACGCGGTGTCGGCTGACATGCGCCAGCCCCTCTAATGTGCCCGCCTCGGCTTGGCCCAATCCAAAGTCGAACACCCGCACACCGTCTTCACTGAGCAACACATTGCTCGGTTTGATATCACCGTGCAGAACACCCCGCGCGTGGGCATGCGCGACGGCGTCCAGCAACGGCAAGGCAATGTCGCGTAACACGGGCCACCCCACCCCCAAAGGCCGTTCGCATAACAAACGGTCCAGGGTTGGGCCGCGCAACAGTTCCATGACGACAAACACCCGCTGGTGTGTCGTATCGACGTTAAAGCTGTAAGGGCGCAGTACGTTGGGGTGATGCAAGTGACGCAGCAGCGCGTACTCATTGAAGAGTAACGCGCTGGCATCGGGTGAATGCTCATAGGCTTCGCTGAGGACTTTTAGCGCGACGTAAGGCTGTGGGTCACCGAACTGTTCCTGAAGCAGATCCCGCGCCCGATACACCGTGCCCATGCCTCCCGCACCGAGTAAACGCTCGATGCAGTAACGCCCGCCCAGTACTTCTGGCACTGCCCGTGACTTCACCTCTGACGCTTGCACGTCGCTCGCACTCATTGGCGAATTACCACGGCGCTGACGTTGTCACGCGCTTCACCGCGCAGTACGCCGTCCAACAAACGTGCCAATGCCACCTGCGGGGAAATCAGGCTCAGGGCGTTGCCTATTTCGCTGTGGCTGAGGTCCTGATACAACCCATCGCTGCACAGCAAAAACACATCCCTGGGCAGCACTTCTAGCTCAACCACACTCAGGCTTAGGTGCTCGCTGGCGCCCACGGCACGGGTCAGGGCGCGGGCTCCGGGGTGAGCGAGCGCCTCATCGCTGCTCATGTCGTGTTCATCCATCAGTTGCTGCTGTAACGAATGATCGCGTGACAGTTGGTACAACTGCTGCCCACGCCACAAGTAGCAACGGCTATCACCTGCCCACACGCAAGCTCCGCGCTGACCGTCTAACAACAGCGCCACCACGGTGCTGCCCATGATGGCGTCCGCATGCTGATCACTGAGGGTCAGTTCCTGACCCATGCGCCGGTTGAGCCAATGCAGGCATTGACGCACAGCGCTAAGCCGCTCATCAAACGTCTGCGCCTGCGTCAGTTCACCCAAGCTGGTGACGATCAACTGGCTGGCAATATCGCCCGCCCGATGCCCGCCCATGCCATCCGCTACGGCCCAAAGCCCATGCTGCGGGCAGTCGAGGATGGCGTCTTCGTTACGCTCGCGGACTTTGCCTTGGTCGGTGCCCGCCGCACTGCGCCATTGCTGGGGCTGCTCCATCACAGTTGCTCTGCCAAACGGAAGCTGCGCAACACGTCCATATCAAACGGGTTGGGCGTGCGCTGGCTCATCAACAGGTAATTGGCGCGTAGACCGCCCACGTCAGCTTTAAGCACCATGACATCACGGCCACTTAGGTAATCGGTCTGCATCAGGTCTAGCAATCGAAACAATGACCAAGGCCCAGTGCTTTTTTCGATGCCGACCGGGCGCCCTGTGGCTTTTTCCATGACCAGGCTGGCGCGGCCATTTTCAGCCTCGGTTGGCCACTGCAAGGTCACCGGAACAATAGGGCCGTGACGGTATTCGATGGACTGGTTGCCAAAGCGGAACTCAGACCGGCTAACGCTGGAGTCGAGGTTGTAAGGCTCTAGGGTGAACTGCACCTGCGGCTCGGCCGGGTTTTGGGCGAAGAAGCTTTGCCGAATGACCTGCACCGCCGCCATTTGATCGAGGTAGTTTTTGCCCATCGGCAAGCTTTGCCCGTCGAGGCTGCGCAAACGGTAGTTGCCCGCTTCACCGCTGACAAAAGGCCGCATGTAGCTGTCGAAGAAGCGCTCACTGATGCCTTGCCCGCGGAAGAACTCACGGAAGTCATTCAGGGCCACGTCGCTGCTGCTATGTGCGTTGAACGGATAGCGCTGTTTGATCGCGCGCACGTAAAAGCTGAACACCTCACGCTGATAACGCTGGTTGATGAACTGATAGGTGTCGCTGAGCATCAGACGCCAAGTGTCTTCGGCCATCGCGTTGAACCACCCGTTGAGCGGGCTGGGTAAGCGTTGTGATGCCTGACGCAGTTGGCTCAAGGCGTCACGCTGGCCGGTCATGCGCGACTTGGCCATTTCGAAGACCGTATGATCCGGCGTGCTGGCGCGGGCTAGGCTGGCCAGTTGCAGGTGTACGTCATTTAGCCCCAGCAGGGCTGACGAGAGGTCGGGCGTTGGGCCATCGTCTTCATCGAGCAAGCGATGCAATGGTTCGAAGCGACGCTGCAAAGCTTTTTTGGCGGTGTCTGGCAGGCTTGCCGCCAGTGCATCTGACGCCTTCGCCGCGGTTGCGGTTGCGGTTGCGACGTCGCTCAGCTTTTTCGGAACGCTGTCGTCAGCTTCCGGCAGGGCTTCAAGGGTTTCAGCGAGGCTTAACAAGCGTGTGTTTTCGCGCACTTCAAGCAACAAATGCAGCACCGCAGAGTTGGCAGAGGTCAAACCGGCAAATTGCTCCGCGCCTTCACGGGCGTTGTTGAACGGCTGCAATGCCAATTGGCCGACTGCTTCGCTCCAGTGCGTGGCGTAATCGCGAAAGTACAGTTGCTCAAGCTCGACCATCAGCTTGCGCAAGTCCATGGCGCTGATGCTGCTGCCTTCGCCGAGGATCCAGTTGTCACGCAGAATTTCACTGACCAGTGAGGCGCCTTGAACCGAGAAATACTGTTTGTAGCCATGCTGGGTATAGAACCCTGGGATGACGTAGTCTGCGCCGCTGAATACGCTGGCTTGTGGCCCCAGATGCTGAGCAAAGCTGTAGGGCGCCAAGGCGTGCGCTTGGTCGCGCAACATGCGGTACACCACCGACGCCTGCGACTCACTGCGCAGGGCCTGCCGCGCTTGGGCGACTAAGGTGTCGTTGAGCGGGTAATTCACGGTCTGGCCCAGCAAACGCGCAAAGTGTTGGTTTAGCCCGTTCTGCACGGCGGTATTGCCGGGGTAACGCGCCGACCAGTCGGTGGCCACCCAAGCCCGGAGCCAAGCGTTGTCGCGGCGTTCTGGCAGCCCCAGCATCAGGTAAGCGCGGACGCTGTTGAGCAAACGATCACGGTTGTTGAGGTTAGCGCGGATCTGAGCTTCAAGCTGCTGAGCCACTCGGGGCAATAATTGCACTTGGAGTTCGCGCTCATACGCCCGAGTGACCACCGGATGGCTGGCGCCCCCCTGATACAACCCCGTGCGCTCATACAGCGGTGCGTCGATCAGCGACGGGAAAATCCGCGTCGCCGCGTATTGCGTGTCGAGTGTGCTGAGCACTGCCCGCGCATCATCACGCGGGCTTAACAGTGAGCGCTGCTTGCTCCCTTGCTGCGCCAATTCGCGCAAGGTATCCAAACGCTCATGGTTGGTCGAAAAGCTCGCTGTCCACAGTAGCCCCAAGCCACCGAGTACCGTCAACGCGCCCACGTACAGGCCGCGTTGGCCCCAGTGAAGCCGTCGACGCTCGCGCTTGTCCAGCCCCGCTAGCTCGGCCTCAGGGAAAATAACCCGGCTCAATAGATGATGAACAAAATGCGAGCGCCCACTGTGCAAGGTCGGCAGCACTTGGGCTTTCATGTCTAGCTCGGAACCGACTTGAGCGGTTGCCGCGTCGAGTTGTTGCTTCACGTGGGGCGAGCTGGTTAGGTAAAAGCCCCGCAGCGGGCTGGCACGCTGGTAGCGATTACCGGTGAAAGCCATGTCGACGAACAGGCACAAGCGCTCGCCAATGGCGCCCAGTTGATGAGGAAAGTCGAGGATGCGCCCGCGTCGTTGAGTGTCGCGCTCTTGATGCATGCGGGATATGACTTGGCTGTTAAGACGCCCCAACAACGACTCAAACTCGGCACGCAGCAACGCCACATCGGCACCGCTCTGATCTTTACCAAAACTGGCCCCGAACACTTGGTCGCTCTCTTCGCGGCTCAACTGCTCAAAAAACTCGGTAAAGCCCAACAGCTTGTCGGCCTTGCTCAGCACCAGATACACCGGCACTTCGATGTGCAAGGTTTGATGCACCTCTTGCAGGCGCAAACGAACCTGCTCAGCAAGGTCAGACAAGCGGCTTTCGTCAGTTGAGAGCAACGCGTCGACCGGCAAGGTCACCAAGACGCCATTGAGCGGGCGCTCACGTCGGCGTTTGCGCAGCAAGTCGAGCAAGGTGCGCCAACCGCTGGCATCTGCCGGGGTGGCGTCTTGGGTCAAGAACCGCCCAGCGGTGTCGATCAGCACGCCATCTTCGGCGAAGTACCACTCGCAGTCGCGAGTCCCGCTGGTGTCGCGGGTGAGTTTGCGGTCAATTTTGTTCAGCGGGAACTCAAGCCCCGAAAAGTCCAGCAAGCTGGTTTTGCCGCTGCCGTGAGGCCCGAGCAATAAGTACCACGGCAACTCATCGCGCCATCGCTCACTTCGGCCACGGTACACGCTGGAGGTTTTGAGCGTGTGTAAGGCCTTTTTAAAGCGTGTGCGCAGTTCTTTGTGCGAGGCTTTAATCAGCGCTTCGCGGCGCTCGCGCTCTTGACCAACCTCGCTGTCTTCGGCCTCTTTTTTCCGCACACCGGCGCGCCAGCTCACAAAGACCATGGTTAGGCCCCAGATCAGGCACAGCGCACTGATGGTCAACAACCGAGCCGTCGAGTCGGCCCAAAATTTATAATCATCGACCGCCAGCAGCGGGCCGACCCACCACACCAACAGCGCGATGGACAGCAGCAATACCAACGTCCACACCCAGGTCTGGCACACAAAGGTGCCAAGCTTTTTCATACTATTTTTCATGACCTAATCCTAATTACAACTGCGGCCGAACAACCGGCGTGTCGAGCTGTTGATACGGTTGCAATACCACTTTGCGCTGCTCGCCCAACACCCAAGCAAAGCCCGAAAACATGACCACCAGACAGCCTGCGGTGAAGGTCGCCAGCAACCAGCCCGGCACGATGCGGGTGAGGCTGTGGCGGCGGGACTTGAGCCCTTGCCAACGAGGTGAAAGCTCGCGTGGAACGTCGCCGCGCAAATGCCGGATCTGTCGATACAGCGCGTCGCGAATGCCATCGAGCTCATGAATACCGCGCTCGATCACTCGAAACTTGCCTTCAAAACCCAAGGCCAGGCACAGGTAAATCAGCTCCAGCAACGAGAGGTTGTAAACCGGGTCTTTGCACAGTTGTTCAAGCACCTGAAAGACCTTTTCACCGCCAAAGGTTTCATTGTGGAAACTACTGAGCAGGCTCTGTTGCGACCACTCGCTTTCCTTTCCCCAAGGCGTCGTCACCACGGCTTCATCGACCACCGTGCACAGGATGTAGCGGGCTTTCATCATGTGCTGGCTGTCTACGCCACGACACAAGGCATTGGCTTCAAAAGCCTTGAGCGCAGTGGTGAGTTGGCTGTGTAAGCCAAGCAGCGTGTCGGGTGTGGTGCTGTGTTTGATATGCACCACGTACGACAGCACTTCACTGGCGGCGGCCACCAACGGGTTTACGCTCACGCTGAATTTTTCGGCAGGCTTGACCCGAGCCGAATAGATCATTCGCTCTTCAAGTTGCTCAATTTTTGGCGGCGCCTGCACATCGGTCAGGGCACCCGTGGCGGGGGTGTCACCATTACGAAAAACCATCACCGTGCTGTCATCTGTTGGGTGTTGTGAATCCGTACGCATGGCGGTCAGTTCCTGATGGCCCAAAATTGCAGTTCAAGCGCTGAAAACTCGCCCGAAACATGAAAGGCAAACCCACCCGAACGCTCTAGCTGCGCCAGCTCTTCGTTGCCGAGTTCGAGGATGAAATAGGTCTTGTTGGAGTGAAACGGGATCTGCCGTGGCGCCACCGGTAAGGGTTTAACCTTGAACCCCGGCAAGTGCAGGTTGACCAGTTGGCGAATGTTTTCGACGGCCCCAACCTTAAGGTGCGCGGGCAACCGGTGACGCAGTTCCTCACTGTCACAATGGGCCTGTGCGGCAAGCACAAACGAGGTGGTGGCGAGCAGTGCGTGGTCTGTCAGCGGTGACACCAGCACCCCGTATTGGCGACTTTCCAGCACCAGCTCCATGGCGTGTTGCTCAAGCACCATCGACAGCACTTGGCGAATAGCGTCCATCAAGGTGCGAAAGCTTTCGCCCTGATTACTGTGTTGGTAGGTGCTGCGCAGTTGCGGGCGCTTGCTCTCGCCGCCAAAGGTCGCCAAGTCACCCAACATGGCCAGTAATGAGCAATACAACTCTTCGGGGTGCAGTTGCTCTAGGCTCAAGTAATGGCGCAACACCAGTTCGGTACGGTTAATCAGTTGGAGCATCATGAAGTCACCGACCTCTGCCCCGCCGACCTTGCTATTGGAGCTGATGCGCTGCGCCAGTGCGTCGCCCCGGTTGCCGATCATGCTGATGACTTCTTTCAGGCAGGACAGCACGTAGCCCGAGGCGTGGGCGTGGATGAAGGTCGGGACGAAGTGTTCATCAAGGCGAATAACGCCGTCTGAAGTGGTGTCGAGGATCTGACAAAGCTGCAATTTGATGCAGGCTTGATCGTTCTGTTGCGCGCCTAACAGCAAACGAAAATCAGGGCGGGCACAGCTGACTTGGCTGCTGGCGTCGTCACCGGCATTTGAGTCGGACACGTCAATGTCGTACGCGGTGTAGCGCGCCAGCACATCGCCCTGATCGAGGCGTCGAGTTTCGATGTGATTGCCCGTGACCAATGGCAACGCCAAATAAACCGGCGTGTTGGCGGTGTGCCGCGGCACGTCCAGCACCAATGCCTGAGTGCTGCCGCCCAGTTCGAACAGGCTACCGTCCGGCAAGATGCCCGATGCCTGGCTGATCACCAGTTTGCCCATGTTGAGAAACTGCATGTCGATGTCCAGCCCCAAAAAACCCCAGGTGTAACGACCCAGTAGTTGGGTGCGGGCGTTCATTTGGTGGTGGTAATAACGATCACTTTGTTGAAAGTGCTGAGGCCGCAACAACATGCCTTCGCGCCAGATAACTTTGTGTGCATTCATGTTCAATCATCCGCCTGTGCAAGTGCCCGTTCGGCGTTGTGTATGCCCGCCTGATCGAACACCAGATGCGTATTGGTCAGCTCACCGGACGCCAGCGGAACCACATAGCGCCACTGCGTTTGCGGTAAGTCACGATAGGCTGCTAACACCCCGACATAGCGGCTGCCGGGTTCGACGCGCAGCTTAAGATCGACGCTCTCGCCGGGGCGTAATGTCAGTTCTTCACTGGTCACCAGGTCGGGGGATAGCGAGGGTTTTGGGCGTTCATACAGGCTGAAGAAATCGACGTTCTCAAAAGCGACTGGATGTTTGAGTTCCAGCAGCCGGATGACCAGCGGCGAAGGACGACCATTCAGGTCGAGGTTGACCTGATCGCTGGCGCTCAACGTAAGGTCGAGCTTGGTGACGCTGGAGTACGGCGATAACGCCGAACATCCGCTCAGCAACAGCACCGTCAGTGCCAGCAATGCGTTGAGGTGAAGGGGTGTACTACGCGACATGCGCATCATCCTTGAGGGTCATTGTGAAGGGTGGAGATCAACCGGACTTGCTCTTCATAGGCTTGGGCGAAATCGCGGGCCAGCAGGCGTTCGCACCAGTCATCGTCTCGTTGCAGGGTCTGGTGATAACGAGTGAATGCACGCCAGCGGCTACCGGATGTCGTGAGCCACGGCTGATAGCCATCACGCTCAAAACGCAAGATCAGTTGCTGCGGGGAGAAATGTTCAAGGCTGCTGCGAATCGCCGCACGGCTGGCACTCAACAACGCCACTTGATGCGCCTGGACATCACGAAATGCACGCCAAACCACCTGCTCGGCGCCGAGTTGATGGGGCTTTTTCGGGGCCAGTAACAGGCCTAACGCCTCAGTCGCATCTTGGGTGGATTTGAGCGGATTTTGTCGGGCCTCCGGGGCGGCTGTGTGGGCCAGTCGCAGTTGATTTTTAAGTTCACTGCGGGTCCATAAGCTTTGCTGCAAACCGCTGATGCTGTGATTGAGCAGTCGGGCGGCCTTGAGCGCCAGCGCTTCGCGGTCGTGACGCGATTGCTGCGACAGGTCAACCCCCACTGCCGCACCAAAAGCTACCCAGAAAGCATCGTCGCTCGGCGGGCCCAAGGGCGCTGTTTGGTCTGGCAATGGAGCCTTCTGGGCTTCTACCAGATGCGGCACCCGCAGATTTTCATAGTCAATCTGCGCATAGTCGACACGCTGTTCCCAGCTTGTGGGTTGGCTGTGCGTAGGTTCAGGTTCATCCAGTACGGCAAACACCGCGGCGGGTATTTTTATGGGGTCGAGTGGGTCCAGTGCTAGAAATGCATCATCCGGGATGATGCTACCCGCCGGTTGAGGCCGGCCGACCTGATCCAGCATTGCTTGCAGCTCGTGCTCCAACTGCGCACAGATCTGGAAATGACCGATAAAAAACACATCGCCATGCTCAATACGCTGCGCTTGGCCCTTGATCAGCCAGACTCCTGAACGGTTCACACAACTGCCGTTGGTACTGCTGTCGGTGAAGAAAAAGGTCCCGTCTCGGTAGCTGATATGCGCATGACAATTGGAGACGTTTCTTGAGCTGTCTAGCAGTACCCAATCGCAACTCGGATTACGTCCAATCGTGCCGCCCTGCTCTGAGAAGGTTTTGCGCATCACCTGCGCGGCGTCCCGTGACCCGGTGTCGAGCAGGTCAAATACCAGTTCCATTGTGAGGCTCCTTACGGTCACTTACCGCGATTGACCGCGTGCGGATCACCCAATGGGCGATAGCTGTTGTCGTTGAATTTGTAATTGGCGCTGCAACCACTTGCGCCACACAGCACGGCGAAAGTCAGCAGCACCGCGCACCAGAGACGGGCAGTCATCAGGAGAGTCTCCAAAGAATCGGGTTAGGGTTGGTTTGCGCTGGATTGCAGCCGCGACGGCAGGGACCTCACGACCCCGTCCTTTTAAGATCGCCCAAGCTGATATTCAGGCGTTCCAAGCGATACAACAGCGTGCGTCGAGCAACACCCAGTTCATGGGCTGCACGGGTCTGGTTACCGGCGTTTTTGCGTAGGCAGTCGAGTAGCAGCCCCCGCTCAACCTGTTCCATACGCTCGCGCAAATTAAGTGTGCAGGGCATAAGGGGTGCATCGCGGGCCAATGAAAAATGCTCGGAGTGCAGTTCGTCGCCTTCGCAGAGCAATACCGCGCGCTCGACCAGCCCTTTGAGTTCACGCACATTGCCAGGGAAGGCATAGCTGGCCAGTTGCTCCATCACTGACGCCGACCAGAGCAAGGGTCGGCGCTGCAAAAAACCGCAGGTCTGGTCAGCAAAATGTCGAGCCAGATCGAGAATGTCGCCCTCTCGCTCACGCAATGCGGGCAAGGTGATAGGGAATTGTGCGAGGCGGTAATACAGGTCTTCGCGAAACAGCCCTTGGCTGACCAGTTGCGTCAAATCGCGGTGGGTAGCCGCAATGATTCGCACATCAATGGTGTGGGTCACGTTGGAGCCTAATGGTCGAATCTCGCCTTCCTGCAATACCCGCAATAATTTGGCTTGCAGCGCCAGCGGCATGTCACCGATCTCGTCCAGCAGCAAGGTGCCACCGTGGGCGCTGTCAAACAGCCCCGCGCGATCGCGATCAGCGCCGGTAAAGGCGCCCTTGCGATAACCGAATAGCTCGCTTTCAAGCAGAGCTTCAGGGAGCGCTGCGCAGTTCTGCACAACAAAGGGCCGGGCACGACGCGGGCTGCGATCATGAATCACCCTAGCGACGATTTCTTTTCCCGTTCCGGTTTCACCCATCAGCAACACGGTGTAAGGGCTGTTAACCACTTTATTGATTAGATGGTAGGTCTGACGCATGACCCGGCTGTTACCGATAAGCCCTGAGGCACTACCCTCCCGACTGGATGGCAACGCCATTGGCTCGCCCTGTTGATGCAAGCGAAGCTGACCCCAGACAAAAGTGCCAAAAACCCCAATCGACGGCGCATAGGCCAATAGCTCTACCGGCTGATGGGTCACCGCCAGCAAAACGCCCTCAACTGACTGTTGTGCGTTAAGCAATGGCACGCATAACAATGCCCGCCAGGGCAGATCTTGGCGGGGTAAAAAATCGGTGTCATACAGCCCCTCGCTGAGGTCGTCGATACTCACCACCCGGCTTTGGCACAGAGCGAATTGCAACAGTTGCTGCCCGCTGTAATCCGTCGGCAGCCCCTGAGCGCGCTTGGGCTGCACCCCGCCCTCGAACCACTCTGCGGTCAACTCCAAGCGCTTATGGGTTGCATCGAGTAAGTACAGCTGGCTCAACTCACACCCACTCAGTTGCGCCACCGCACGCACGCACTGATCGACAACACTGACGCTGCGGGTGCAACGCGCCACGCTGGCAAAGTGCTGGAGCAACGACTCGGCATACGCCAAAGGGTCGGCTAGCTGAACGAACATCGGCTCCACCTTAAGCAAACTCACAGGTCACGTGGGCCTGCGCATCTAGCGTGGCTCGCACACTCGTGAGGGTTTGCGCGTTGGCCATGGCTTCTAGCAGGCGGTCGGCGATCAGTGGCATGACGTGTGTGTCCAGTAAGTAGTCGATCAAGCGCGCACCGCTGTCGCTGTGGGTGCAGCGCTCGGCCAAGTGGTCGACTAAGGGCTGGCAATAGCTGAACGCCAATTGACGACGTTGCAGACGTTCGCCCAGACGTTGAAGTTTTATCTCGATCAATTCGCGCAACACCGGGCCACTGACCGGGTAGTACGGAACAACGCGCATCCGCGCCAGCAGCGCGGGTTTGAAGTGGTTGCTCAGTACCGGACGAATGCTCTGCTCAAGGATTTCGGCACTTGGCCGCGCCCCGTTCTCGCACAGTGCACTGATCCGATCACTGGCCAGGTTGGAGGTCATCAGGATCAAGGTGTTGCGAAAGTCGATTTCTCGCCCTTCGCCGTCATTGGCAACGCCTTTGTCAAAGATTTGATAGAACAGGTTGAGTACATCGGGATCGGCTTTTTCGACTTCATCGAGCAGCACTACGGAGTAGGGCTTTTGCCGAACGGCCTCCGTCAACATGCCGCCCTCGCCATAACCTACATAGCCGGGCGGTGCGCCAATCAAGCGCGAGACAGTGTGCTTTTCTTGGAACTCGGACATGTTGATGGTGGTGATAAAGCGTTCGCCGCCGTATAAAAGATCGGCCAACGCCAGGGCGGTTTCGGTCTTACCAACGCCGCTCGGCCCCACCAGCAAAAAGACCCCCACGGGCGCATCCGGCTTATTGAGGCCCGCCGCCGTGGCGCGCATGGAACGGTCAAGGGCGTGGATGGCTTGCTCCTGCCCGCGAATTCGGGCGCTCAAGTCGGCGCCGAAACTGCTTACTTTGGCGCTATGCTCGCGCGCCAGTTGCGACACTGGAACGCCGGTCCAGGCGCTGATCACTTCGGCCACAAGGCGCGGGCACACTTCAAAACTGACCAGCCGTTCCAGAGTGTGAGCTTCGCTCAGGGTGCGATGCGTTTGGCTAAGGTCCGCTTCGAGCTGCGCAACGCTTGGGCCGTTACTCAGGTCTAGGTTCGGCTCGCTAAAGTCGCGAGCTTGGGCCAGTTGTTGGCGTAGCTCCAGCAGGCGCTCGGCCAATGCGCGCTGTTCATTCCAGCGCGTCTCAAGGGCAAGCTGTTCGCTTTCGGCTTGCAGCAGACGCTCTTGCAGCGCCAGCAACTGCGCTTGATCAATCAACAAACCGGCATGGGCATCACGGCTCATGGCCTGACACTGACGACCGCCCTCGGCCAGCTCTGCGCGCAACTGTTCAAGTTTTTGCGGCGCAGCCGCCAAGCTGATACGCACTCGGGCGCAGGCGGTGTCGAGAACATCGACTGCTTTATCTGGGAGCTGGCGCCCCGCCAGATAGCGGGCTGACAATTGCGCCGCCGCGACAACCGCGTCGTCACGCAGATAAATACCGTGGCTTTTTTCATACACGTGAGCCAGCCCACGCAAGATGGTGACGGCCTCACTGACGGTCGGCTCGTGCAGCTGCACCGGTTGGAAGCGTCGGGCCAGCGCCGGGTCTTTTTCAAAGTATTTTTTGTACTCACCCCACGTGGTAGCGGCGATGGTTCGCAGCTCACCACGGGCCAGTGCGGGCTTAAGCAGGTTGGCTGCATCCGAACCTCCGGCATTGCCCCCTGCCCCGATTAACGTGTGGGCTTCATCAATAAACAAAATGATCGGTTTAGGGGAGGCTTTAACTTCGTCAATGACCCCTTTGAGACGGCGCTCAAATTCACCTTTAATGCTGGCCCCAGCCTGCAATAGCCCCATGTCCAGCGACAGCAACTCAACCCCAAGCAGCACTGGCGGGACTTCGCCCGTCGCGATACGCGATGCTAGACCTTCAACAATGGCGGTTTTGCCGACACCGGCTTCGCCCACCACAATCGGGTTGTTTTTACGCCTGCGAGCCAAAATGTCGATCATCTGGCGGATCGCGTCATCGCGGCACAACACCGGATCAAGTTTTCCGGCCCGCGCCTGCTCCGTCAGGTTGTGGGTAAAGCGCAGTAATAACGACTCGCCCGAGGCTGGCGCCCGACCACTGTCCGATGGCTCATGTTGCGACAAGGCAAAACCCTTGAGGCGCTCAATGTCGAGCTTGGCCAACAACGCCTGATAAGCACTTGCGGCATAACGCAGCGGGTTACGCAGCAAGGCGAGAATCAAGGCCGCCTGGTCGATATAGCTCTGCCCCAACTCGAGGCTGGCGACCAACAACGCATCTTGTAGCCACTGCACCAGTTGCGGCGCAAACACCGGGTTGCGCGACGCGCTGTTTTCACTGCGCGGCTGCAAGACAGCACTCAAGTGCCCAGCATCAACGTGTGCGTCTTGAAGCGCACGCGCCAGTAAGCCATCAGGGCGCTCCAGCAATTGCAGCAACAGGTCTTCAATCAAGACTTGGCTGGCGCCGCGTGCCACACAGCGCTCGGCACTGCCCTCTAGGTCGCGCCGGGTATCGGCGTCGAGTGCCTGTATCAGTTGTTGCAGGTCTACGTTGATCATGGCCAAAACTCCTTAATGTGCTTTTCCTAGGGTGACTACGCCGTCCGCATGTTCGCGGCCCAGCCAACTGGTCCAGCCCAGTCGACAGGGGTTGTGCTCGGCAATGCGTAGCTCGCGGATTTCGTCGTGTCGCAGCACCAGTCGAATGTCGTATTCCAGCGGGTCACGCAGGGTGAATCGCACCAGCGCGCAAAGCGGCTGATAACCCGTGCCTATCGGCAGAAGCTCATGAAAACGGTCCCAACTGAGCTGGCGGATATGAATGCGAAATTTTCCGCTGCAATCGCGCACACGCTCGCCCAGCACCAGGTTCTCACTCAGTTGATGATTGGCACGCCCCAAGCAGTTGCGCTGCTCTGCCAGCACCTCGACGCGGCGCTCGATGCACTGCTCAATCGTCAGGTCGGCGTGCTTGAAGTAGTAGCGCAATACCGACTCAATCAGAGCCGCCGAATGGGCGCGCAAACTCAACAAGCCGAGGTAAGGCAGCAGGCGCTTCCAGTTCAGTTCTTTCGCGTCGCGGATGGTTTCGCCGCCCAAACCGATCAGCGCAAATAAGTGGCTGGAAAACGGATCTTTGGCTCCGCTTTCGAAGCGAGCGCGGTAGCGGTACTTGCGCCAGATGGGCAGTAACAGTCGTTGTAATCGGTGATTAAACAGATCTAAAAACTGACGCGTTGGGTTCTCGGCATCGCCATCCCCTAGCGCCTGCTCACCATAAAACGCTGGCAATGGCGATGCTGAGCCCACCAGCCCCATCAGATTGAAACGCAAGCGCGCGCGGGCTTGGCCGTGCTCAACGAAGAACTCAACAGCGTCAACGTCGCAACCCGGAAAACCGAGACTCGGGTTCGCCACAAATTCCACGCGGTCATAGAGTTCGTCTTCGCTGATGTCAGCATTGCCCTCACGCAGGCGCTCAATGACCAACAGCACGGCCTGAAACAACGAGTACTCCCGTATGCCTCGGGTTAATACGCTTAGAGCAGGGGCTGTAGCCCCATGCGGGGTGTCCATTGGTAGCTTTCTCCCTGTGTACTGTTGACCCGCAGTTCGTGGTACGAATTGAGGCTGGCGTAAAGCGCAAAAAACTCGTTAAGCACTGAGGCAAACACAAACACGTCGCCCTCCCCGACATAGCCTTGGGGATCAATCGTCAGTTCGGTGCGCAGCCCCCGTAGGGGCAGGCCGCGATGCAAGCGGTCCACGTGTTCATGACGAATCGACTTGAGGCCATTGAGTAGGTTTTTGCTGACACGCTCGGCGTGTTCGTCGTAGTAGCGCGGTAAGTCGTAGGTTTCGAGAATCACCTTCAGCGCATCAACGTTGGCCAGCGATAGGTAGTTGAGCGACATGTTGCTGATCAGCTTCCAGAGGAAGTCACGCGTCAGTGGCGGCGCGTAACTGGGTGTTACCGGCCCGATATTGCGAAACGTCAGGAACTCGGGCGTGCCTTCACTGGGCAGACAAATATCCCCCTGATTGAGGCGTCGAGGCAGATTCTGGTTGGTGCAGGTCAGCTCAATGGATAGGGTTTCGCTCGCTTCAGGCTGGCGGGTGCCAAAACTGAGGTAGGTATCGAGCCCTTCATGCAGCAATGCTGGGCGCTGCCGAACGCTGTAGTGCGTTTGCTCATCGGTCACATCAAAACTTTGGTCGTGCTCGAATGACTCGAACGGCACATAGCGCTGAGAACCCGAACCGTCGACACGCCAACCGGTGACGCTGTCGACCGAGAACACCGCGCAATTTTCCGAGCCAAGCCTTGAGGGCATCAGCAGGTATTCGTCTTGCTTACCGTCCAGACGCACGGGCATTGCGTCGTGTTGAAACAGGTTCACGATGGGCGTGCAGTACAGTTTCACGTTGTCCAAGGTTGGACGCAGGCGCTGGGCACTGCTTTGGCGAATATCAAAGCGCAACTCCAAGCCCCGAACTTGCTTAAGGGCCTCTTCTGGCAGACTGTTAAGAGGCTCTAACCCGCCCAGATCAACAAACAAAAACTTGTCCTGAAACGCGAAGTACTCTTGCAAGTAGCGATACCCGCGAAAGGTATTAAGCGGGTACGGGATCAGCGCTTCTTCTTCGGCAAACCCCACCGGTTGAACGCACGTAGGTGGCAGGCTGAAAGCCAGATTGTCGTGACCCTCCACAGCGCGACCATCGCCATCCAAGGGCACCACGGTGACACCGTGCAAATGGCGTAATAATCCCAAATACAGCATTTGGCTGATGTAACGCTCGCCTGCCAGATGCAAGCGCAGGCGACTTAGCGCCACTTCACCCAGGTGACCGTCACAGGTCATATTCATACGCAAGCTGAGCAACGAGCCTTCACCGTTGACTGAGTGTTTGAGCTCAACCAACGCCAAGGGCAACACATCGGTGGGGTAGCAGGTTCTGAACTGACAGCTCACCCCGTTAATCGGCTTGCTCGCGACACGTGTCTCGCGTTCAACCCGCAATGCCGGGCCCGGACGCTCCAAAGGGTCGAACTGCAACATGCTGAAAGCGGGTAACGGCCGCATGTAATTGGGCCACAGCAGGTGCATCAGAGAATGGCTCAGCTCGGGCAGCTCATCGTCCAGCTTTTGACGCAGGCGCCCGGTTAAAAATGCAAACCCTTCAAGCAGCCGCTCGACATCCGGGTCGCGGCCTGCCTGACCCAAAAACGGCGCCAATGCCGGACTACGCTCAGCGAAGCGACTGCCCAACTGACGTAATGCAGTGAGTTCGCTTTGGTAGTAATGGTTAAAGGACACGGCGCTACCTGTTAGTTGTCGAAGGCACTGAACACGGGAAAACACATAGGGTTAAACGTTACGAGGGCGGTCTTAAGCGCCGACCTTGACCTGGCCACTGCCATCGAGGTGCGCAGTGAAACTGATCTGACGCTTGGCCCCCTCCACCTCCAGCCATCCTTCTAGGCTGAAGGCCAGCCGCAGCGGGTCGCCGTCTCTGGGTAAAGCAAGTACCCGAACTTGGCTCAGACGCGGCTCATAACGTTCAATGAATGTTTCGATAGCCTCACGCGCTTGAGAAAGCGCGTCATGCAGGCTCAATCGCATGTTGTTCAAATCGGGAAGCCCGTAGTCGGGCAGCGTTTGCACGCTGCCCGCTCGAGTGCTGAGCATTTTGGCCAAATGAGCGGCTACGGACGCCTGAACGCTGGCCGCTGGCCCCAAGCCACGGCGTTCATCCAAGTCACCGGCCAAGCGTTCGAAAAGGCTGCCATATGCCGTCATGCCTAGCCCTCGTTACTCTTTGTCCAGCTTGCCAACCAGCGACAAGGTGAAGTCAGCCCCCATGTACTTGAAGTGCGGGCGTACGTTAAGGCTGACGCGATACCAACCTGGCTCGCCTTCGACGTCACTGACCGAGATTTGCGCGGCACGCAAAGGGCGGCGACCACGGACTTCTGCAGCGGGGTTCTCTTGGTCGGCAACGTACTGCCGAATCCACTTGTTGAGTTCCAGCTCAAGGTCGGTGCGCTCTTTCCACGAGCCCAA
>NZ_LLWH01000236.1 GCF_001411475.1 Pseudomonas endophytica
CCGGGCCATGGATTTGGGTGGGCGCGTCTGTTGCTGCATCTTGAGGCGGCACGCAAACAGCGCGGCATGCCAACACCCGAGTGGCTTTTGAACGATGCCCGCCAACTGTTCCACAGCGCTTGCCTGTACGGCTGGCAGGTCGATGGGGCGCCAGGCATTGTTTACACCGTGGACTGGAGCCACCAGCCACTGGTTCGCGAGCGCCTGCATTGGACACTTGCCGAAGCTGTCGCGGCTGCCACGGCGTTAATCCAGCGCACTGGCGAGCCTGAGTACGATGAGTGGTATCAGCGTTTTTGGGATTACATCGACCTGCACCTGATCGACCGTGAGCACGGCAGTTGGCACCATGAGCTGGGGCCAGACAATTTACCATCGGCAACCATTTGGCCTGGCAAGGGGGATCTTTATCACGCGTATCAGGCAACCTTACTGCCGCGCTTGCCATTGGCTATCAGCCTAGCCAGCGCCCTTAAGTTGCGCCGCTGACGTTTAACCCTGAACGCTCTTTGGGCTTACACGACCTATGAGGCAAGAGTGGAGCTCGCAGGGGTATGGTTTCAATCCACCAGCCCTGCGCCTCCAAGCCCAAGTAACAACAGTAGAAGCACCATAACACCGCGCACAGCTTGAGTTGATGACGCTGAGGTTTTGCCCAGCAATGCCCTACGCACCACGAGCAGTTGGCCAGAAGTATCAGCTAGCGGGTTCTTGAGCAGCCCGGCAACCCGCAGCCAAGCGGCTTTGTGTTCCGGGCTTTCGGCCAACCAAGCCTTGAACACTTGGCGTTCGGAGGGGCATGCATGCCCTGACTCCAAGCACACGACCCAATCAATAGCAGCACGGGTGATGGGATCAACCTTGTTTTTGCCCATGTTCAATCCACCGTATGTGACACGTAATAAACAGAACCCGGTTTCCTCGTTGCAACAACGTGGTGGATCCTGTCGAGAAGGCACAATAGATAATCAGACTCAAATAACAATAAGTCGCATTATCGGCAGATTCAAAGGAATTGCAATAACCGTTAACGCCCACCCCCTAGGTCAAGGAAGGTGCCAGTGGTGTAAGAGGCTTTGTCCGACAGCAACCAGATAATGGCTTCGGCGACCTCTTCCGGTCGACCGCCCCGGCCCATAGGGATGGCCGGCTCAAGTTTGCTAACCCGCCCAGGGTCGCCACTCAGGGCGTGGAAGTCGGTAAAAATGTAACCTGGCCGCACGGCATTGACGCGGATACCCTCGCTTGCCAGTTCTTTGGACAAGCCCAAAGTAAAAGTGTCGAGTGCGCCTTTGGAAGCCGCGTAGTCGACGTACTCGCTCGGCGAGCCCAGCCGTGCGGCCACTGATGACACGTTAACGATGTTGCCGCCTTGCCCACCGTAACGCGCAGACATGCGCAGCACCGCATGTTTGGCGCACAGAATCGGGCCTAATACGTTGGTTTTCAGGGTATGCAAAATTCGCACTTCTGACATCTCGTCGACACGAGACTTATGCCCCACAGTACCCGCATTGTTGACCAACGCCGTAACTTGGCCCAGCTCCCGATCAACGCGTGCGAACAATCTGACCACCTCGTCCTCATCACTCACGTCAGCCCGCACGACGATGGCCTGCGCGCCCAGCGCTCGCACTTGGTCTAGCACTTCATGCGCTGAGGTGTCATCTGACTGGTAATTGATACAAATCCGATAACCCTGTTGCGCCGCTAGCAAAGCTGTTGCCGCACCAATGCCACGACCACCCCCGGTGATCACGATGACTTTATCCATAAATACGCACTCCTCCAGCTAACGGTGTCGATAGGCATACATAGAGTAACCGCGATACTACGGATTTGTTAGGCCGCTGTCGGCTTGCCCGTGACAGGAGGTTGGGCGCGCTGAATATCGGCCATAAACTGGTCAGCAGGTAGCGGTTGACCGAGTAGGAACCCTTGCAAAGAGTCACACCCCAGCGTGGTCAAGAAGCTTTGCTGCGTGTCTGTTTCAACCCCTTCAGCGACGATCCGCAAGCCCAGTGCTTGGCCCAACGCCACAATCGCCGAGACAATCGCGGCATCATCGCCGTCATGCTCCAAGTCACGCACAAAACCTCGGTCGATCTTCAACTCATTGGCAGGCAGGCGCTTGAGGTACATCAGGCTCGAATAGCCCGTACCAAAGTCATCAATAGACAGATCGACCCCCATTTGCGATAGCTTTTGCAGCACGGTCATACTCGCGTCAGCGTCGCTCATGGCGGTGGTTTCAGTAATTTCCAAGGTCAAGCTGTTAGCCGGTAATTGGTTGCGCTCTAACGCCAACACAACACTGTCGACCAGCCCGCCATAGCAAAATTGCAACGCCGACAGATTGACCGCAATTCGCCAATCGCTATAACCCTGGTCAAACCAGATACGCATTTGGCGGCAGGCTTCATTAAGCACCCACTCGCCAATGGGGATGATCAAACCGGTTTTTTCTGCCAGCTCGATAAAGTCGTTCGGCTGCAACAAGCCCTGTTGCGGGTGTTCCCAGCGCAGCAAGGCTTCGGCCCCAACAGGCTTGCCGCTGCTGGCATCGAATTTGGGTTGGTAGTGCAGCCGGAACTGCTTATGCACCAGCGCCTGACGTAAATCCTGCAACAGTTGCAATTGCTTGCGGGCATTGGTGTTCATGGATACGTCGAAGAAACTATAGCCATTCTTGCCCCCGCCTTTGGCGTGGTACATCGCGGCGTCTGCGTTCATCAGCAGTTCCTCAGCGGTCTTGCCATTGCCAGGAAAGAGCGCAATACCGACACTCGCGGAGATCTGCAGGTCATGCTCATCCACCCGAAAACCTTTCGATAACAAGCCGACTTGTCGAGCGGCCACTTGCGGCACGTCGTCCGGCTCGGTCAACCGCACGAGCAACACAA
Source organism: Pseudomonas endophytica (assembly GCF_001411475.1). Lineage (GTDB taxonomy): Bacteria > Pseudomonadota > Gammaproteobacteria > Pseudomonadales > Pseudomonadaceae > Aquipseudomonas > Aquipseudomonas endophytica. The sequence goes on from NZ_LLWH01000236.1 coordinate 2,904, forward strand.
ACTCATCACCCCCAATGCGCGCCAACGTGTCTTGGCTGCGCAACTGCTCGCGCAAACGCACGGCCACCTCTTGCAGCAAACGGTCACCCACGTGATGCCCAAACGCATCATTGACCGGCTTGAAGCCGTCCAAATCAATAAACATCAGCGAGAAACATCCGCCCTGCTCCGCTACTTTGCCCATCGCTTGGCTGATCCGGTCAGCCAGCAAGATACGGTTAGGCAACCCGGTCAGGGTGTCATGTAAAGCCAGTTGTGTGAGTTCTTGGTTAGCCAGCGTCAGAGAGTCCGCCAGTGCCGCCGTGCGAGCGTCCAGCCGGGCATCAAAGATCGAGGTCAGCAAAGCGATAACTAAGACCGCCAGACTCGACACCAGCACCAAATTATCCAAACCTTTACCGCTGAGTCCTCCGACAAGCGCGCCGCAGAAGCTGCCCTCAGGGAAGTTCGCCGCTGCCATGCCGGTGTAATGCATGCCGACAATCGCCAGCCCCATAACCACGGAGGCGCCACCGCGCATCAGACGTACATAAGGGCTGTGTTTGCGTAGGCGAAAGGCAATGGACAACGCCGCTGCCGAAGCGCCAACGGCAATGACTAGCGACAAGCCAAACAGGGCCGGGTCGTAATCAATACCCGGCTGCATTTTTAAGGCTGCCATGCCGCTGTAGTGCATGGCGCTGATTCCCGCGCCCATGATCAATGAGCCCAAAAATAATTGCAGGGCTGGCAGGCTTGGCTGGCTGACCAGCCACAAGGCAAAACCGCAGGACAAAATCGCCACCAGTAACGACCAGAGCGTGAGCCCCACGTCGTAGCCCAACGCTATTGGCACCTCTAGCGCGAGCATCCCTATGAAATGCATAGACCAGACGCCAATCCCCATGGCCAGCGCCCCGCCGCCCATCCACAGGTAGACTGTTCGCCCGCGCGCAGTGGCAATTCGACCGCTCAGATCAAGCGCGGTATAGGATGCCAAAATGGCGACACATAGGGACATTAACACCAGGGCGGGAGAATACGTTGCAGCAACCATGAGCTATCTCTTGAGCGATATCGAACAGCATCCATGCCCGATAAAAGTGCGCGATTGTACTGCGCGCTGAAGCCAACGTACGCAAATGCGTATAGACCTTGGTCCCGCTTGACCCTGTCGCTATCAATCAGCACTGCTGCAAACTGCACGAGTCAACGATAGATCAAAAACAACAAGAGCTGCATCCGCAGGACACCCGCTAACTGCGACCTACGACAGCGGCATTAAGGCCTCGTTGCTCGTCTGTAAGCGCTGTAATTCTCGTCGAACCATGCTCGCGTATTCGGCTGGGCTCAAGGTGTAGAGTTGACCCGCCACCCAAGTCAGCCAAGCCCCTTTAAGAACCGGGCGTTGAGCAAATAACTGGCTGGCCTTAGCTTGGGCTTGCTCAAGGTGCAGCTGGTGGAACTCGCCACGGGTCGCGGTCACTCTTTGCTGGCCTTAAATGTCAACTCACCCTTACGCCATTTGGCCGCTTTGGTGGTCACCGCTTTTAAGGTTTTGCTCAGGCCCGCTTCAAGTTGCTCGGTGGCCGCAAACACCAACATGACCGTTTGCCCCTCCTTAAAGACGATACCTTCGCCTAAGGGCGAGTTAACGTAGGCATAGTCACCAATGCCATAAACCGTCATTTTGATTTCACGAAATTTAATATCCAGCTTGCCACCTTCACGGCTCGGCATGACCGCGGCGCTGAAATGATCGCCAACCTTTAGCTTCAGGCCGGGCTTATCGTCTACAACCAACGCTGTTTCGGTATCGATTTCAGCAATGTAGATACCTTCAGCCGTTTGTTCGGTGACATAGACAAAACGCGACTGGAAGAGTTTAACCAAGCGGGCTCGCAAGTCACCCAACACAAATAAAGCGTGCATCTCCAAATTGCTGACTGCCAACGAAAAGCCCTCGATAACAAGAAATAAACCGCCCCTTAAATGTTGGGCAGAAAAAAAACCTCAGCCACCCATTGATAAACCCGAGTACGAGCAGGTGATCTGACTGTTGGGGTCAGGGGTGGCTTGCGACGTAAAGACTAATGGATTCCCGCCTAGATTACCCCGGCAAACAAGCGCCAGAGTTTGAAGGAAATTAACCTGCGTATGTGTTCTCACACATGAGGTTGTACTCAGTTGGGGCGCTATTCTACCGACTCGCGCTTAAGAATGGGTATACACATCCTGTTCCCAATGTGTGGAACGGCTTATTTTCTTCCCGATGGGTCACATATTCAACTGGGCTTTCGTCGCGCCGACTCGTTAACTGCGCCACACACAGCTAACAACTGCCATACTTGCGCAAAAATCGGCTGGCCCATGCCGCCAGCTCATCGGCACTTCATTACTTGCAAGGGATCGTGACACGTGACGGAATTTGATATTGGCGAGTATTTCATCCGTGGTGACGTTAAAGAAGTCGACGGAGAATTTCAGGCTGTGATCGTGATGCGGCCAAAACCACCTCTAACCAAAGTGAGTTACTACCAAGTCGAGAAGGACCGTTGGTTCAAGACCGCCGAGCTGGCTAAAGTTGCGGGCATAGAATCTGCCAAGGAACTAAAAGCAGCCGTCGATGCGGGTGGTTTGAACACTTAAACGCAGCGTGGGCTACATCCTTCTTGTTTCTATTCTAGGCTTGGCCTCGAACTCTTGGCGTTCACGGGCCTCAGATGCACAGACCCGGACACTCACTGAAGGAGATGAACATGGACGATACACCTATCACCCTGCAAGCCTTGTTTGAACAACTGGGATTGGCGTCTGACGACACTTCGATTGAGGCGTTTATTGCCAAAAACCAAGTGCCTGAAGACGTCAAATTAGCCGATGCGCCTTTTTGGAAACCTGCCCAATCCCAGCTTCTGAAAGAGAAAATTAACGCCGACGATAACTGGGCGATTGTTATCGACGAGTTGAATGAACGCCTGCATCAAGCACGCTGAGCCTGCTCTGGTCGTCTGTACTGGTTGGCGCTTAGTTGCGCCAACCACGCACTACGGCACTCTTCAGCTTCTACCCGACTAGAGAAGGCCGTCCCTCGCTGCTCACCATTGACCAGCACAACCCAACAGATTTTGCGGCCTAGGGCGCGCAAGCTTTCAGGAACACCCGTGCCGATCATGACGGCTACATCAACCTGCTTAGACATGAGCTTTACTCCATCAAATAGTTAGCTGCCTAACGATGTGGGCTATCTTAGTCCTTCAAGGTGCTTAGAAAAAGCTATGTCCCGAATAGATCCATTGCATTGTTTGCAACAATCTAAAGAGACGCTTACCCACAGACTGACACCTGTTGCTCATGAACCAAACGCCCGCCTGCCTGCGGCCGATTGAAAAATGCCTGCTCGATGCCCCCCACACTAGAACCCAACGAGGCATTCCAATTAGCCGATTGGTGGATATAGCGTTGGCGTAATACGCGCTCGTCCTCATCCGTCAAATCAACGACACCCAGACGAACTTGTGCTTGGAGCTTGGCCTCAATCGGTAATAACTCTGCCGGTAACGCCGAATCAGCCTCGCTCAACGCGTTGAATGGGACGCCCTGCTCACATGCCAAGCTGTGCATGATGCGTAAGTACACACGTGATAACTCGCCCCGCAAACGGCGCCGCATAAACACCGCTGCCATGACCTGCTGCATGGGGTCATCGCGACTGCCTTCACGGCGCGAATCAGTACGCACTTGCAACAAGCGATCCTGATCGCTGGGGTCCAATAAGTCTTTGGCTCGCCAGTCTGCCAGTTCGGCACTCGCGTTTTGCCATGCTTGAGTCAGCGTAACCGGCGTGGACAAACTGACCCGATTGGTGTGCCAGCGGCTTAGAAAAACCTCCTCAGACATGAGCGCCGGATACCCACCGCCTACATCGGCATGCACACCGGGAACGCTAATATCCATTTGCCACTGCGGTGTAATACGATTTAGCGAATAATTGCGCCGTTGCTCATCGCGTGCCGCTAATTGCACGACGCTATGCGCGCACTCAGGGCTTAGATACAGGTCAAGCCCGGGGTTGTAGTCATCACTGATGTCGCCCCTGTCTGAAAGCCCACCCATTGCAGCAACGGTATCGAACAATCCGATAAAGCTAATCACGCACTCAACCTCAGCGGCTAAAGCGAGCTGGGATTTAAAAGAACGCGTGCTAATCAGATTGGCAAAATGTCGGGCCGCCGCTGCACCGCGACTGAAGCCGAAAATATCCAGATGCAAATGGTTTAGAGTGTCTGCCTCTCGCAAAAAATGCGTAAGGCACTCAAGCAGCTGTGCATAAGCCTGCTCTGCCTTGCCCACCACTCCGTGACTGCCACGACCAAAGGTCTGTGCGGGAAAGCGCGTATCAGCAGCGCCTGTGGTAGTACCGATACCGCTGATATAAAGCGAAGTTACGGCATTGCCATCGGCATCGAACGCCTGTTGTGCAGGGTAATGCTGATGCAGTTTTGCAATATTGGTTAGAGCGCTTGTATAGCTGCTATCTGCCTCGACCCTCAAGCCGTGTACCAAGCGCGTTAGGCCCACAGCATTGTTGAAATAGTTGTTGGCCGTTCCATCAAAGAAAATACCCACACGCAACCTGCGCATTGGGTTACTCGAATCACTCATGAAGTTCACCCTTGATCATCCTACTCACGCGTAAAAAAGTCGCGCAGCAATAAGATGCTAGACAGAGCGGGTCACTCAACACGCAAGGGTTGTTGTACAAGGTTTTACAACGTGGAGGTGGGCAGCACAGCGAATGCATGCAGAACCCAAAGCTACCGGGGCCATCAGGCCCCGGTAAGTTCAAGCATTTAAGCTTGACGCTGGTGCTTGTCGATTTGCTCGTGACGCTCTTGAGCTTCGATGCAGTACTTGGTGGTCGGACTGATCAGCAGGCGCTTGAGGCCAATCGCTTCACCGCTGTCATCACACCAACCGAAGCTGTCCTCTTTAATGCGCTCAAGCGCTTGTTCCAGCTGAGGCAGCATGCGCTGATCACGATCTATGGAGTTCACTAACCACGTACGCTCTTCTTCAACCGAAGCGGCATCTGCAGGATCAGCCGGGGTGTCCAGGCTTTCGATCGCCATGCGGTTTTGCTCAATACGTGCGTGGGTTTCAACCTTCATGCCTTGCAACAGCTCAGTGAAAAAAGTGTGTTGCTCGGCATTCATGTAGTCATCCGCCGGCATGGCCAGCAACTTATCCTTTGTCATTGATTTCTCTATAAAAAATACGTGCATTAAGGCGAACTAGGGAGCGTTCTGACCGATCTTCATCTAAGCCAGTTAGGTGCCATCTATTTCAAGCGCCACCCGGCACTCAATTTACGAGGGGCGGCAGTCTAAGGCCGACTTATCGAGTCAGCAACTGAAATGACAGCTATTTGTCCAGCAAAACGTGTAAAGCGACGAAAAAAACGTTCACAGGGGCTAATGGAGTGCGTTTATAGCAAGAAATTCAATCGCGCGGCTGAAAATGATCGCCCCCCTGCTAATGGTTTTGACGCTGACCGAAACCTGCACTCCTCGCCAGCACCTAAACATACGTCGGTTTATTTCAGCTAAGTCTTGATCAGTGGGTATTGGCATCTGGTTCAGTACGTTTAAAAACAGATCTATGTACGATTTTTCTCAGCACATTGTCCTGTCCCCCCACAGAAAAATCCCACGGACTTCTCCGTAAATCTTATCGCTAGTTACGCTCTGCCTGACAATACGACCGGGAGAACGCGCTTTACAATCGCTGGACCAAATCTCATATCCCACGCCAAGTAAATAGGCGATATGTCGCTGTTTGTATCGCCACGCGCAAGACGCTCCCACCGAGCAGACCGCACCGCCAGATGTTAAATAGCCTTTCTATAGGGGTTCGACGTGATGAGTTATTCCTTGTTTGCCGACGATCTGCCCGCACTTGAGCCAAGCCTGCCATCTATTGCGCCATCAGAAAGCGGGCTATGCATGCCCGAACTGGGGCGTTTGAGCACGCTACGTGATGCCCTACTGCTGTTAAAAGTGCCACTGGCTAATAGTTGCGGTTTGCGAGGCCTTGTTGAGAGGCAACTGTTGAGCAACGACGTCCATGAACGCGTACTTGGCAGATTAACCGCAGACAAACTTGGCACTGCGCAGGCGCTTCGTAGCTTAAGTGACAGCTCAGTTCGCAAACGCCGCCCCCTTTAACTCATAAAAATTGCAATTAAACATCATTATTATGAATTTGCGGATTGATAACAGTGCGAGCAAACTGCGCACGTTCCTCCCCTATAAAGGAACACCTTCAAGGGCTTGCCGGGAAACCCGCATAGCCCTTTTTTTATCTTTTCACTGCCCAATACCGGATTTTTCCACCATGCAAAACAGCTGGATCAGCCGCCTGTTGCCTGCGGCCACCAACACTCGCCCCTCCGAATGGGGTCGCGCTGCGATCGGCGTCTCACTGGGCACTCTGCTGTGTGTCTGGATCTGTAGCCAGCTCTTCGGCACGCCTGTGGCCATTCATTTGATTGGTCCTTTGGGGGCATCTGCCATTTTGCTGTTTGCCGTACCCTCCGGGGCCTTGGCACAACCTTGGTCGATAGTCGGCGGCTATCTCTGTGCCGCATTGGTCTCTATGTGCATCGTGCATTTTTTTGGCCGCAACCTAGACAGCGCGTGTCTAGCAGCAGGTTTGGCGCTGATTATTATGTGCCTGCTGCGCTGCCTACACCCGCCAGCAGGTGCCTTGGCTTTGCTGGTGGTACTGGCAGACCCGGCCAGCGCCCGCTTGGGCTGGGGCATTCTTGCTCCAGTCATGTTGAGCGCCGTGTGCATGCTGCTGGTTGCGCTGGCCTATAACAATTTGACCCGGGTGCGCTATCCAAAAATAACCGCTCAAGCCCCGCCCGCGGTCGTGACCCCGCATATCCCTGGAGAAGCAGGCATCACCGCCGAAGACCTGCAAAAGGCCATGGAGCAAATGGATGCATTTATTGACGTGACACCAGAGGACCTAGAAGCCTTAGTACGCACCAGTGAACACTATGCTCGTCGGCGCAGTATCCGTGAGGTGTTTGCCGAAAACCCGTAGCCTTGGTCTGAGGGTTGTCCTGAAATCAGGGCCTATATGGCCCTGAGCTTAGGCGTCTGCATCAACGCTCACCCGCGTCCAAATTGCCATCCCAGCCACCGCCCAGAGCGGCAATCAGTTGTACGCTGGCAATCAAACGGCTTTGCAGCAGGTTCAAAACGCTACGCTCAGTGCTCAGCGCTGTGGTCTGAACCGTTACCACATCCAGATAAGCAATCAACCCGGCCTTGTACTGGTTCGTGGTCAGGCGCAGTGACTCACGGGCAGATTCTAATGCCTGCTCCTGAACCACGCTTTCATCGCCCAACACGTTTAATTGCACCCTGTAGTTTTCGACTTCACGCAAGCCATCAAGCACGGTCTGACGGTATTTTGCCACGGTCTGGTCATACACCGCGTCATTACGATCGACTTCAGCCGAACGCTGCCCCCCATCGAACAACGGCAAAGAGATTTTCGGCCCGACCGACCAGAAACGATTCGGCACGCTAATCCAGTCCTGATACTGGCTGCTACTGTAGCCGCCTGACAGACTCAGACTGAAGTCCGGGTAATAGGCAGCTTTGGCCACGCCAATGTTGGCATTGGCGGCGATGATTGAACGTTCTGCCGAGGCTATATCCGGCCTGCGCTCCAGCAATTGTGATGGCACGCTGGCAGGGATCGCCGGGAGCGTGGGAATCGTTTTAATTTCAGCCAGCTTAAATACCGAGGGGGGCTGGCCGGTGAGCACGGCAATGGCGTTTTCAAACTGTGCCCGTTGCCAGATCAAGTCGATCAAGCTCGCCTGGGTATTGCGCAACTGGGTCTGCGCCTGAGCCACCGCGTCTTTGCCGGAGATCCCCGCTCGGTACTGGTTTTCGCTCATTTTCAATGAGCGTTGATAAGCCTCGACAGTGGCTTGCAACAAGCGCTTTTGCTCGTCGATCACTCGCAGTTGCAAGTAGTTCTGAACCAACTCGGACTGTTGGCTCAAACGCATCGCTGCTAAATCGGCGTGGCTGGCTTCGGCGCTGGCTTCGTTGGCCTCTAGGCCGCGTCTCAGTTTGCCCCAAACATCGGCCTCCCAACTGACCCCGACTTGCGCGTTCAAGGTGTCTCGAATACCACTGCTGGAGCTGGTCAAGCTGGAATTGGAACTGCCAGTACCTTGGCTGGAACGGGTTTTACCCACGCTCAAGTCAGCGCTCGGTAAAAACGCCGCGCGGGCATTGCGTACCAAGGCCTGAGCTTGCCGAAATTGCGCTTCAGACTGCGCAACACTCTGGTTGTTACTGTTGAGCTTGACTACCAAAGCGTTGAGCTGCGGGTCACCGTACAACTCCCACCACGCGCCACGCTCTAAAGCATCACTGGGGTTAGCTTGGGTCCAGCCCTCAGCTTCTTTAAACTGCTGCGGCACTGCCAGCTCAGGACGCTGATAGTCAGGCCCTACCGCACAGGCGCTGAGTAGAACGCCCGTCAGCACTAAGCCCAATAGGCGCGAGCCACGGGCAAGCACCCAACGTTGGGATGACAGTGCCGGAGCAAGATTTAGTAAATGAGAGGTCATAGCGGAGTTTCCAGAGCAGCATCCGTACGCACACCACGCCATTTGTTGAAACGATGGCGCGCACGGTCGAGATAGAGGTAAACCACCGGGGTGGTGTAAAGGGTCAGGATCTGGCTGAAGACCAGCCCGCCGATGATGGTCAGGCCCAAGGGTTGACGCATTTCTGCACCTTCGGCCTGGCTAAGCATTAACGGCAAGGCACCGAGAATCGCGGCTAACGTGGTCATCAGAATCGGCCGCAAACGTTGCAGGCACGCACTGCGAATCGACGCTTGCGGGCTCAGCCCCGAATGCCGCTCCAACTGCAATGCCAAGTCGATCATCAAGATCGCATTTTTCTTACCTACGCCGATTAGCCAGACGATCCCGAGCCGTGAAATCAACGGGTGAATGTAACTCTCGTAAAGAATCCCCAACACCAGATACACCGCCACCAACGCCCCCAAAATCATGAACGGTTGGTTTTTTTGCGTTGACGCGAAGGCGTCGCCCGTCCCGGCCATTTTTACGATGACTTCTTCGGGCAAGCCCAACTTGGCGATCTCACGCTCAATGGCAGCAGTGCCCTGCTCCAGCGAGACGCCAGGTGCCATGTCAAACGAGATGCTCTGGGAGGCGAATTGGCCCTCATGTTCAACCCGGTCTGCTTGTAGGCTGTTCTCGTAGTGAGCAATGGCCGATAACGGGATCCGCGCTCCGTCAGCCGTGATGATCTTGACCTGATCCAGCGTTTGCGGGTCCTGCGCGTATTTAGGATTGATCTCCATCACCACCTGATACTGGTTCAGGCTGTCGTAAATAGTTGAAATTTGCCGCTGACTGTAAGCGTTGTTCAGCACGGTAGTGACCATGTTCATGTCAACACCCAAGCGCTTAGCCTGATCGCGGTCGACTACCAGCGTAACTTGCTGCGCGCCACGGCCTTCGCGGGCGTCAATGGCAGTGAGTTGTGGCAACGACTTGAAGGCGGCAACTACTTTTGGATACCACTTACGCAACGCGTCAAGATCGCCGCTTTGCAGAATGTAGGAATACTGCGAACTGGTTTGCTCGCGCCCTCCCCCAAACTGTAAGTCTTGATCTGCCATCAGCATCAGACGCCCACCCGGTACTTTGGGCATGTTATCGCGCAGCCGCTCAATGACTTTTTGCGCGGAAATCTTGCGCTCAGTGATCGGTTTGAGGCGCACCAGCATCAGCGCGTTATTAGTGCCGCTGCCCCCGCCAATAAACCCCGCCACACTCTCCACTGCCGGGTCCGCCATGACCGCCTTACGGAAGATCTCCATCTTCGGCTGCATCACGCTGAACGACAGGCCATCATCGCCGCGCACAAAACCAATCAACTGCCCGGTATCTTGTTGCGGCATGAACGTTTTAGGCACCACCACGTACAGCGCTACGTTCACGCCGATGGTCAGCAGCAGGCTAAATAGCGTCAGGCGCTTGTGCCGCAGCACCCAGTCCAAGCTGCGGGCGTAACCGAGCACCATGCGGTCGTTAATCCGATTGCTCCAGCGTTGCATGGCGTTTTCAGTACCCGGCACGTGCGGTTTGAGCCAACGCGCGCAGAGCATCGGGGTCAAGGTCAACGACACCACCAGTGACACCACAATCGCAGCCGCCAAAGTGATCGAAAACTCTCGAAACAGGCTTTCAATAATCCCGCCCATAAACAGGATCGACAAAAACACCGCCACCAGCGAGACGTTCATCGAGAGCAAGGTAAAACCGACTTCCTTGGACCCTAAATAAGCAGCTTTAAGCGGAGATATACCGGCGTCGATGTGACGCGAGATGTTTTCCAGTACCACGATGGCATCGTCCACCACCAACCCAGTCGCCAGAATCAGGGCCATCAAAGAGAGGTTATTCAGCGAGAAACCGTACAGGTACATGATGGCGAAGGTTCCCACCAGGGATACCGGTACCGCCAAAGTCGGGATCAGCGAAGCGCGCCAGTTACCCAGAAACAGAAACACCACCACAATCACCAGCGCTACGGCGATCAATAGGGTCATTTCGGCTTCGTGCAGCGTGGCTTTGATCACCGGCGAACGGTCCATGGCCACGTTCAATTTGACACTGGCGGGCAACACCGCTTCCAACGCCGGTAATTGGGCCTTGATCGTATTCACGGTTTCAATGATGTTGGCCCCGGCCTGACGGTTGATGACCAGCAACACCGCCGCGTCGTTGTTAAAAAAACCACTGTTGTAGCGGTCTTCAACACTGTCCGTGACCTTCGCCACATTGCTCAAGCGCAGCGCAGCACCGTCCTGATAACGGATGATCAGCGGCTCGTAATCTTTGGCTTTTTCGAGTTGATCATTGGCCTGAATCTGCCAGTTACGCTCATCGTCAGAAACCGCCCCTTTAGGGCGACGCACGTTAGCGTTGGCAATGGTGTCGCGCACGTCGTCCAGCGCCACGCCGTACTGGTTGAGCAACTGCGGCTCCAGTTCGATACGCACTGCGGGCAACGAACTGCCGCCAATTTGCACCTCACCTACACCCGGCACTTGCGACAGGCTTTGCGACAGGATGGTCGAGGCTAAATCGTAGAGTTCGCCCTTGGCCAGCACGTCGGAGGTCAGTGATAGCACCATGATTGGCGCTTGCGATGGGTTAACCTTCTTGTAGGTCGGCATGCTACGCATACCGCTTGGCAACAAGTTACGCGAAGCGTTAATCGCCGCTTGTACCTCACGGGCAGCGCCGTTGATATCGCGGTTCTGATCAAACTGCAAAATCACCCGCGTCGAGCCTTGGCTCGAGCGGCTACTCATGGTGTTGACCCCTGAAATCGCACCGAAAGATCGCTCCAGCGGCGTGGCAACGCTAGACGCCATGACCTCAGGGCTGGCCCCCGGCAAACTGGCCGACACCACAATCACCGGAAAATCTATCTGCGGCAGCGGCGACACAGGGAGCAAGCCAAAACTCACGCCGCCCAGCAACATAATGGCCAGACTCAGCAGCATGGTCGCTACCGGACGCTTAATGAACGGGCCGGACAAATTCATACCGATGCCTGCTCAACCACCGGCTGGTTGCCCCGCCAGCGCCGCCCGAGCCGATCAAAATACAGGTAGATCACCGGGGTCGTAAACAACGTCAATACCTGACTCACCAGCAAACCGCCAACCATCACCAAACCTAACGGTTGACGCAATTCAGCACCGGATCCGGTCGCCAACATTAGCGGCACCGCACCAAACAACGCCGCCAACGTCGTCATCAAGATCGGTCTAAAACGCAGCAGCGCGGCTTGGTAAATCGCGTCATGCGGGGCCATCCCTTGATTGCGTTCAGCGTCGAGGGCGAAGTCGATCATCATGATTGCGTTTTTCTTCACGATACCGATCAGCAAGATGATGCCGATGATGGCGATCATCCCCAGATCATTACCGCTCAGAAGTAGCGCCAGCAAGGCGCCCACCGCCGCAGAAGGCAGCGTCGAAAGAATGGTGATCGGGTGGATGTAGCTCTCGTAAAGCACGCCCAGCACGATGTACATGGTCACCACCGCGGCCAAAATCAGCAGCAGCGTGCTCGACAAAGACGCCTGGAACGCTTGTGCGGCGCCCTGGAACTCAGTCTGCACACCGACCGGCATGCCGATGTCTTTCTGCACTTGGTCAATCAACTCCACTGCGTGCCCAAGGGCCACGCCGGGTGCCAAGTTGAACGAAACCATCACTGAAGGGAATTGACCGATATGAGAGATTGACAGCTGCGACTGACGCTCTTCAACCTTGGCCAAGCTAGAAAGTCGCACCTGACCGCCATCGGTGGTTTTGACGTGGATTTGTTCAAGTGACTGCGGGCCGATTGTCTCGCCGTCTTTGGCCTGCAACACCACCCGGTACTGGCTGGCCTGAGTGTAGATGGTGGAAATCTGCCGCTGACCAAAGGCGTCATAGAGCGCATCGGTGATGTTAGCCACTGACACCCCAAGGCGTGAGGCGGCATCACGGTCAATCACCAGAAACACCTGTAACCCTTTGTCTTGCAAGTCGCTGGCGACATCCGTCAACTCAGGTTGATTGCTCAAGGCTGTCACCAGCTTTTGGCTCCAAGTGCTGAGCAAGTCAGCATCCGGTGACGACAAACTGAACTGGTACTGGGTACGGCTGACGCGGTCCTCAATGGTCAAGTCTTGCACCGGCTGCATAAACAGACGAATCCCGACCAGCTTGTCCACCTGCGGCTGCAAGCGGGCGATCACCTCTGAGGCACTGTCTGTGCGCTCACCGTGTGGCTTGAGGTTAATGAGCATGCGCCCGCTGTTGAGCGTAGCGTTATCGCCATCAACACCAATATAGGAAGACAGGCTTTCAACATCCGGGTCTTGCAAGATGATCTTGCCCAACGCTTGTTGACGCTGGCTCATGGCACTGAACGAGATTGACTGTGGCGCCTCAGAAATACCTTGAATCACCCCAGTGTCTTGCACCGGGAAGAAGCCTTTGGGCACCACCATGTACAGCAATACGGTGAGTGCCAAGGTGCCGATGGCCACCAGCAACGTCAGCGGCTGATGCTTGAGCACCCACTGCAACATGCGCCCGTACTCGGCGATCATCCAGTCAATAAACGCACCACTGGCGCGGTAAAAACGGCTCTGCTCTTCTGGTTTAGGCTCGGCCTTGAGCAACCGCGCGCACATCATTGGGGTCAGCGTGAGCGACACCACCAGCGAGATCAGAATGGCCACCGCCAAGGTGATCGCAAATTCGCGGAATAGCCGCCCGACCACATCCCCCATAAATAAAAGCGGGATCAATACCGCAATCAGTGACAGGGTCAACGAGATCAGCGTGAAGCCAATTTGTTTGGCGCCCTTGAGGGCGGCCTGCATCGGGCTGTCGCCTTCTTCTATGTAGCGCGAAATGTTTTCCAGCATGACGATGGCATCATCGACCACAAACCCGGTCGCAATGGTCAGCGCCATCAGGGTTAGGTTATTCACCGAAAAACCGGCCAAGTACATCACGCCAAAGGTCCCGACCAGCGACAACGGCACGGCAATCGAGGGAATAATCGTCGCGCTGGCACGGCGCAAGAACAGGAAGGTGACCATGACCACCAATGCAATGGCGATCAACAGTTCATGTTGCACATCGCGCACCGAAGCGCGGATGGTTTGCGTACGATCGGTCAGTACGGTGACGTCGATACC
>NZ_LLWH01000237.1 GCF_001411475.1 Pseudomonas endophytica
GAACCGTTTGAGTCCGGCATGTTACCTACAGGTGGCGCCCGCTTACGGCTCTCAGCCAAATTCTATCTGGTCGCGATGCTATTCGTGATCTTCGATATTGAAGCCCTCTTTCTCTTTGCATGGTCTGTGTCTGTTCGCGAAAGCGGCTGGACCGGATTCGTCGAAGCTCTCGTTTTCATAGCAATTCTGTTGGCAGGCCTTGTCTACCTATTTCGGGTGGGTGCTCTTGATTGGGCACCAGAAGCTCGTCGTAAGCGGCAGGCCAAGCTGAAACAATGAGGCTTTGGCAATGCAATACGAACTCACCAGGATCGACCCAGATGCTCCTAACGAGCAGTACCCGATCGGCAAACGGGAAACCGTTTCCGATCCGTTAGAAGATCAAGTCCACAAGAATATCTTCATGGGCAAGCTTGAAGACGTGCTGAGCAATACCGTCAACTGGGGGCGTAAAAACTCCCTGTGGCCGTATAACTTCGGCCTGTCGTGCTGCTACGTGGAGATGACTACCGCCTTCACGGCGCCCCACGACATCGCGCGCTTTGGCGCCGAAGTGATCCGGGCATCGCCGCGTCAAGCGGATTTCATGGTTATTGCCGGTACCTGCTTCATCAAGATGGCGCCGATCATTCAGCGTCTCTATGAGCAAATGCTTGAGCCTAAATGGGTTATTTCCATGGGTTCTTGCGCCAACTCCGGCGGCATGTACGACATCTACTCCGTGGTTCAAGGGGTCGATAAGTTCCTGCCCGTGGACGTTTACGTGCCAGGCTGCCCACCCCGCCCAGAGGCTTTTCTGCAAGGCTTAATGCTCTTGCAAGAGTCGATTGGCCAGGAGCGTCGCCCACTTTCCTGGGTTGTCGGTGAACAAGGCGTGTACCGCGCCGAGATGCCGTCCCAAAAGGAACAGCGCCGCGAACAGCGTATTCAGGTCACTAACCTGCGCAGCCCCGACGAAGTCTGATCCAGCGCCGCTTCTTTAAATAGAACGCCCCCTGGCTTCATTCTTTACGTTGACCGAAAGCGATAAAAAAACCATGACTACAGGCTCCGCTCTGTACATCCCGCCTTATAAGGCTGACGACCAAGATGTGGTTGTCGAACTCAATACCCGCTTTGGCCCTGAGGCATTTACCGCCCAGGCCACACGCACCGGCATGCCGGTGCTTTGGGTTACCCGCGCAAAACTGGTTGAAGTCCTGACCTTCCTGCGCAACCTGCCTAAACCTTACGTCATGCTCTATGACTTGCATGGTGTAGACGAACGTCTGCGTACCAAGCGTCAAGGGCTGCCAGCCGGTGCAGATTTCACTGTGTTCTATCACTTGATGTCGCTTGAGCGTAATAGCGACGTGATGATCAAAGTGGCACTGTCTGAAAGCGACCTGAGCTTGCCGACGGTGACTGGCATCTGGCCAAACGCCAGCTGGTACGAGCGTGAAGTGTGGGACATGTTCGGTATCGACTTCAAAGGCCACCCACACTTGTCGCGCATCATGATGCCGCCGACGTGGGAAGGTCACCCGCTGCGCAAAGATTTCCCGGCGCGTGCGACAGAGTTCGATCCGTACAGCCTGACCTTGGCTAAGGTTCAGCTCGAAGAGGAAGCCGCACGTTTCCGTCCTGAAGACTGGGGCATGAAACGTTCCGGCGAAAACGAGGACTACATGTTCCTCAACCTGGGCCCGAACCACCCTTCGGCTCACGGTGCCTTCCGCATCATCTTGCAACTAGACGGCGAAGAAATCGTCGACTGCGTGCCCGACATCGGTTACCACCACCGCGGTGCCGAGAAAATGGCCGAGCGCCAGTCTTGGCACAGTTTCATCCCGTACACCGACCGTATCGACTACCTCGGCGGCGTGATGAACAACCTGCCCTACGTGCTCTCGGTTGAGAAACTCGCCGGGATCAAAGTACCGGATCGGGTCGACACCATCCGCATCATGATGGCCGAGTTCTTCCGTATCACCAGCCACCTGCTGTTCTTGGGAACTTACATCCAGGACGTGGGCGCCATGACTCCGGTGTTCTTCACCTTCACCGACCGTCAGCGCGCTTACAAAGTGATCGAAGCCATTACCGGTTTCCGTCTGCACCCGGCCTGGTACCGCATCGGCGGCGTAGCCCACGACCTGCCAAATGGCTGGGAACGTCTGGTCAAGGAGTTCGTCGAGTGGATGCCTAAGCGTCTAGACGAATACCAAAAAGCCGCGCTAGATAACAGTATCCTGCGTGGTCGTACCATCGGCGTTGCTCAGTACAACACCAAAGAAGCCCTGGAATGGGGCGTCACCGGTGCTGGCCTGCGTTCCACTGGCTGCGACTTCGATCTGCGTAAAGCGCGCCCTTACTCCGGCTACGAAAACTTCGAGTTCGAAGTCCCCTTGGCGGCCAATGGCGATGCCTACGACCGCTGCATTGTGCGTGTCGAAGAAATGCGCCAGAGCCTAAAAATTATCGAGCAGTGCATGCGCAACATGCCAGCTGGCCCGTACAAGGCGGATCACCCGCTGACCACGCCGCCGCCTAAAGAGCGCACGTTGCAGCACATCGAAACCTTGATCACGCACTTCCTGCAAGTTTCGTGGGGCCCGGTGATGCCGGCCAACGAATCCTTCCAAATGATCGAAGCGACCAAGGGCATCAACAGTTACTACCTGACGAGCGATGGCGGCACCATGAGCTACCGCACCCGGATTCGCACCCCAAGCTTCGCCCATTTGCAGCAGATCCCTTCGGTGATCAAAGGTGAAATGGTCGCGGACTTGATTGCGTACCTGGGAAGTATCGATTTCGTTATGGCCGACGTGGACCGCTAAGCATGAACAGCACGCTTATCCAGACAGACCGTTTCGCCCTGAGCGAAACCGAGCGCTCGGCCATCGAGCACGAGATGCATCACTACGAAGATCCACGCGCAGCGTCGATCGAAGCTCTGAAGATCGTTCAGAAGGAACGCGGCTGGGTGCCAGATGGCGCGGTCTATGCCATCGGCGAACTGCTGGGCATCCCTGCCAGCGACGTTGAAGGTGTGGCCACGTTCTACAGCCAGATCTTCCGGCAGCCGGTTGGCCGTCACATCATTCGCGTCTGCGACAGCATGGTCTGCTACATCGGCGGTCATGAGTCTGTGGTCAGCGAGATCCAGAGCAAACTGGGCATCGGCCTTGGTCAAACTACCGCAGACGGCCGCTTCACGCTGCTGCCGGTGTGCTGCCTAGGCAACTGCGACAAGGCGCCGGCGTTGATGATCGACGACGACACATTCGGTGACGTACAGCCTGCTGGCGTCGCCACGTTGTTGGAGGGCTACCCATGACCCTGACTTCTTTCGGCCCTGCCAACCGCATCGCGCGCTCGGCAGAGACACACCCCCTGACCTGGCGTCTGCGTGATGACGGCGAGCCGGTATGGCTCGACGAGTATCAAGCCAAAGACGGCTACGCGGCTGCGCGTAAAGCGTTCGCAGACATGGCTCAGGACGATATCGTCCAGACCGTCAAAGACGCGGGCCTCAAGGGTCGTGGTGGTGCAGGCTTCCCCACTGGTGTTAAGTGGGGGCTGATGCCTAAAGACGAGTCCATGAACATCCGTTACCTGCTGTGTAACGCCGATGAAATGGAACCCAACACCTGGAAAGACCGCATGCTGATGGAGCAACTGCCCCATCTGCTGATCGAAGGCATGCTAATCAGTGCCCGTGCACTAAAAACCTACCGTGGTTACATCTTCCTGCGTGGTGAATACACCACTGCCGCCGTGCACCTGCGTCGCGCGGTCGAAGAAGCCAAGGCAGCGGGCCTGCTGGGCAAGAACATCCTCGGTTCGGGCTTTGACTTCGAGCTGTTCGTACACACTGGCGCCGGGCGTTATATCTGCGGTGAAGAAACCGCACTGATCAACTCTCTCGAAGGCCGCCGCGCCAACCCACGTTCCAAGCCGCCATTTCCGGCCGCTGTGGGCGTCTGGGGCAAGCCGACCTGTGTTAACAACGTTGAAACCCTGTGCAACGTGCCGGCAATCATTGGCAACGGCGTTGACTGGTACAAATCCCTCGCTCGCGAAGGCAGCGAAGACCACGGCACTAAGCTGATGGGCTTCTCCGGCAAAGTGAAGAACCCTGGCCTGTGGGAGCTACCTTTCGGCATCACCGCTCGCGAGCTGTTCGAAGACTACGCGGGTGGCATGCGCGACGGCTTCAAGCTCAAGTGCTGGCAGCCAGGCGGCGCCGGTACTGGCTTCTTGCTCCCTGAGCACCTGGACGCACAAATGTACGCAGGCGGCATTGGCAAAGTCGGCACCCGTATGGGTACGGGCCTCGCCATGGCAGTGGATGACAGCGTCAACATGGTGTCCTTGCTGCGCAATATGGAGCAGTTCTTTGCCCGTGAGTCGTGCGGTTTCTGCACGCCTTGCCGCGATGGATTGCCATGGAGCGTTAAGCTCTTGATGGCCATCGAGAAAGGCGAAGGTCAGCCCGGCGACATTGAGACGCTGTTGGGCCTGGTCGGTTTCCTCGGCCCAGGCAAGACATTCTGTGCTCACGCACCGGGCGCCGTGGAGCCATTGGGCAGCGCGATTAAGTATTTCCGTCCCGAGTTCGAAGCCGGTATTGCTGCTGCAAAACCGGGTGCTGTGCCTCTGGCACGCCCGATCGTAGTCGGCGCGTAACGCTTTGCATAAGGGTGGTCCGTGCCACCCTTTGATCGTTCGATGACGCCGTAAAGGCTGTGTTGATTCGAACGCATAACAAGATTCCATTAGCCACGCCCGCTGACACCGGGCCAACGAAGACCTTTGAACCATGGCCACTATCCACGTAGACGGCAAAGAGCTCGAAGTCGATGGGGCAGACAACCTGTTACAGGCTTGTTTGTCGCTAGGACTCGATATTCCGTATTTCTGCTGGCACCCTGCCCTAGGCAGCGTTGGCGCCTGCCGCCAGTGCGCAGTCAAACAGTACACCGACGAGAACGACACCCGTGGTCGTATCGTTATGTCCTGCATGACGCCAGCCAGCGACGGAAGCTGGATTTCCATCGAAGACGAAGAAGCGAAAGTATTTCGCGCCAGCGTCGTCGAATGGCTGATGACTAACCACCCGCACGACTGCCCCGTGTGCGAAGAAGGCGGTCATTGCCACCTGCAAGATATGACCGTAATGACCGGTCACAACGAACGCCGCTATCGCTTCACCAAGCGCACTCACCAGAACCAGGAACTCGGTCCGTTCATCGCTCACGAGATGAACCGCTGCATCGCCTGCTATCGCTGCGTTCGTTACTACAAAGACTACGCTGGCGGCACCGACCTGGGCGTATTCGGCGCTCACGACAACGTGTACTTCGGTCGCGTTGAAGACGGCGTGCTCGAAAGCGAGTTTTCCGGCAACCTCACCGAGGTTTGCCCGACCGGCGTGTTCACCGACAAAACGCACTCCGAGCGCTACAACCGTAAGTGGGACATGCAGTTTGCCCCAAGCATCTGCCACGGTTGCTCCAGCGGCTGCAACATCAGCCCCGGTGAGCGCTATGGCGAACTGCGCCGCATCGAGAACCGTTTCAACGGCTCGGTAAACCAGTACTTCCTGTGTGACCGTGGCCGTTTCGGTTATGGCTATGTCAACCGCACCGATCGTCCACGTCAGCCGCTGCTGGCCGACGGTACCAAGCTGGGCCTGGACGCTGCACTGGACAAAGCCGCCGAGCTGTTGCGCGGCCGCAATATTGTCGGTATCGGTTCGCCACGCGCCAGCCTCGAAAGCAACTACGCGCTGCTTGAGCTGGTAGGCGCCGAGCACTTCTACTCTGGCATTGAAGCCAGTGAGCTGGAGCGCATCCGCCTTGTACTTCAAGTGCTTAAAGACAGCCCGCTGCCCGTCCCGAACCTGCGTGACATCGAAGATCACGACGCGGTATTCGTGCTTGGCGAAGACCTGACTCAGACCGCCGCCCGTATGGCGCTGTCGCTGCGTCAGTCGGTCAAAGGCAAGGCCGAAGACATGGCCGATGCCATGCGCGTACAACCTTGGCTCGACGCCGCGGTGAAGAACATCGGTCAGCACGCGCTGAACCCTCTGTTTATCGCCAGCCTGGCTGAAACCAAGCTCGATGACGTTGCCGAAGAATGCGTGCACGCCTCTCCAGACGACCTGGCACGGATCGGTTTCGCGGTGGCTCACGCCCTTGACGCCAGCGCACCGGCCGTTTCCGGCCTGGACGCTGAAGCCCTTGAACTGGCCCAACGTATCGCTGACGCCCTGCTTGCGGCTAAACGCCCATTGATCGTTGCCGGTACTTCGCTGGGCTCCAAAGCCTTGATCGAAGCCGCAGGCAACATCGCCAAAGCCTTGCACCTTCGAGAAAAAGCCGGCTCCATTAGTTTGGTCGTCCCCGAAGCCAACAGCCTTGGCCTTGCTATGCTCGGCGGTGATTCGGTCGATGCCGCACTGCAAGCTGTAATCGACGGTAAAGCCGACGCTATCGTGGTGCTGGAAAACGATCTGTTCACTCGCGTGGACGCGATTAAGGTGAATGCCGCACTGGACGCCGCCAAAGTAGTCATTGTTGCCGACCATCAGCAGACCGCAACTACTGAACGTGCAGATCTGGTACTGCCAGCCGCCAGCTTCGCTGAAGGCGACGGTACGTTGGTCAGCCAAGAAGGCCGCGCCCAACGCTTCTTCCAGGTATACGAGCCGCGCTACTTGGACTCGAGCATTTTGATCCACGAAGGTTGGCGCTGGCTGCACGCCCTGCGCAGCACATTGCTGGACAAACCCGTTGACTGGACACTGCTCGATCACGTGACTCAGGCCACTGCAAACAGCACCCCAGCTCTGGCCCAGATCGTTGATGCTGCGCCGTCCGCAGCGTTCCGTATCAAAGGCTTGAAACTGGCACGCGAACCGCTGCGTTACAGCGGCCGGACAGCCATGCGCGCCAACATCAGTGTGCACGAGCCACGTATTCCACAAGACCCGGACACCGCATTCGCGTTCTCGATGGAAGGTTATTCGGGCTCGGTTGAACCGCGTAAGCAAGTGCCATTTGCGTGGTCGCCGGGCTGGACCTCGCCACGAGCCTGGAACACATTCCCACACGGCACTTGGCAGGTCGTACCCTTCTATCACCTGCTGGGCAGCGAAGAGAACTCTTCCAAAGCCGCACCGGTGCAAGAACGCATCCCTGCCGCTTATGTGGCACTGGCCAAGTCCGAAGCCGATCGCTTGGGCGTCAATGATGGCGCGCTGCTGAGCTTGAACGTTGCAGGTCTGACCTTGCGTCTGCCGCTGCGTATCAACGAAGAGCTGGGGGCAGGTCTGGTGGCAT
This sequence comes from Pseudomonas endophytica, assembly GCF_001411475.1. GTDB lineage: Bacteria > Pseudomonadota > Gammaproteobacteria > Pseudomonadales > Pseudomonadaceae > Aquipseudomonas > Aquipseudomonas endophytica. Next base: position 7,335 of record NZ_LLWH01000237.1, read on the forward strand.
TGCCAGCCGGTTTGCCAGGTATTCCGCCAGCGATCTTTGGCCTTACCGTTGACGGTTTGCAGGAGGCAGCCCAATGAGCTGGTTTACGCCTGAAGTGATCGACGTGATCATCACGGTGGTAAAAGCCATCGTGATCCTGCTTGCCGTTGTGGTGTGCGGCGCGCTGTTGAGCTGGGTCGAGCGTCGTCTGCTCGCCCTCTGGCAAGACCGTTACGGTCCGAACCGCGTCGGCCCGTTCGGCGCGTTCCAGATTGCCGCCGACATGGTCAAGATGTTCTTCAAGGAAGACTGGACGCCTCCATTCGCCGACAAGATGATCTTCACCCTGGCGCCGGTTGTGGCCATGAGCGCCCTGTTGATCGCCTTCGCGATTATCCCGATCACCCCGACCTGGGGCGTGGCGGATCTGAACATCGGCATCCTGTTCTTCTTCGCCATGGCGGGTCTGTCGGTGTACGCGGTGCTGTTCGCTGGCTGGTCCAGTAACAACAAATTCGCATTGCTCGGCGCCTTGCGTGCTTCGGCACAGACCGTGTCGTACGAAGTGTTCATGGGCCTGTCGCTGATGGGTATTGTGGTGCAGGTTGGCTCGTTCAACATGCGCGACATCGTTGAATACCAAGCACAGAACCTGTGGTTCATCATTCCGCAGATCTTCGGTTTCCTGACCTTCTTCATCGCTGGCGTCGCTGTGACTCACCGTCACCCCTTCGACCAGCCAGAAGCCGAGCAGGAACTGGCCGATGGCTACCACATTGAATACGCCGGCATGAAATGGGGCATGTTCTTCGTGGGTGAGTACATCGGGATCGTATTGATCTCGGCGTTGCTGGTGACTTTGTTCTTCGGTGGCTGGCACGGGCCTTTCGGCATCCTGCCGCAGATTCCGTTTATCTGGTTTGCCCTGAAGACCGCGTTTTTCATCATGATCTTCATCCTGTTGCGCGCCTCTATTCCGCGCCCACGGTATGACCAAGTGATGGACTTCAGCTGGAAATTCTGCCTGCCGCTGACCCTGATCAATTTGCTGGTAACCGCTGCCATCGTGTTGATGAACACGCCTGCAGCCGCGGTTCAGTGAGGATAGAGACCCATGTTCAAGTACTTGTTTGACATCGTGCATGGCACCTACACCCAGCTTCGCAGCCTGGTGATGGTTTTTGGCCATGCCTTCCGTAAGCGTGACACGCTGCAATACCCGGAAGAACCGGTCTATCTGCCACCGCGCTACCGTGGCCGAATTGTCCTGACCCGCGACCCGGACGGCGAAGAGCGTTGTGTAGCCTGTAACTTGTGCGCTGTGGCGTGCCCGGTGGGTTGCATCTCGCTGCAAAAAGCCGAAACCGAAGATGGCCGTTGGTATCCAGAGTTTTTCCGTATCAACTTCTCACGCTGCATTTTTTGCGGTCTGTGTGAGGAAGCCTGCCCGACCACCGCGATCCAGTTGACACCGGATTTCGAAATGGCCGAGTTCAAACGTCAGGATCTGGTCTACGAGAAAGAAGATCTGCTGATCTCCGGCCCCGGAAAGAACCCTGATTACAACTTCTATCGTGTTGCGGGTATGGCTGTAGAAGGCAAACCGAAAGGTGCTGCCCAGAACGAAGCCGAGCCAATCAACGTGAAGAGCTTGCTGCCTTAAGGAAGAACGATGGAATTCGCTTTCTATTTCGCATCGGGTGTCGCTGTTGTGTCCACGTTGCGCGTGATCACCAACACCAACCCTGTGCACGCCCTGCTCTACCTAATTATTTCGCTGATTGCTGTAGCGATGACCTTCTTTAGCTTGGGTGCACCGTTTGCCGGTGTGCTTGAAGTGATCGCCTACGCCGGCGCCATCATGGTGCTGTTCGTGTTTGTGGTGATGATGCTCAACCAAGGCCCAGCCTCGGTGACGCAAGAACGTCACTGGCTCAAGCCCGGTATCTGGGTCGGCCCGAGCATTCTGTCGGCACTGCTGCTGGCCGAGCTGCTGTACGTGCTGTTTGCACAGCAGAGCGGCGCGGCTATCGGTCAAACCACCGTGGATGCAAAAGCCGTGGGCATTAGCCTGTTCGGCCCGTATCTGCTGGTGGTCGAACTCGCCTCGATGCTGCTGCTTGCTGCGGCTGTGACGGCGTTCCACTTGGGCCGCAACGAGGCGAAGGAGCAATAAGATGCCTGGAATACCTTTGGAACACGGGCTTGCGGTAGCAGGCGTATTGTTCTGCCTCGGTCTGGTTGGGCTGATGGTTCGCCGTAACATTCTCTTCGTATTGATGAGTCTGGAAATCATGATGAACGCCGCTGCACTGGCGTTCATCGTTGCCGGTGCACGTTGGGGGCAGCCGGATGGACAAGTGATGTTCATCCTGGTGATCACCCTCGCAGCCGCTGAGGCCAGTATTGGTCTGGCGATCCTGCTGCAACTGTATCGCCGCTTCCACACGCTTGATATTGATGCTGCCAGTGAGATGCGCGGATGAACCTTCTCTTTCTGACTTTCGTATTCCCCCTGATCGGCTTTTTGCTGTTGTCGTTCTCCCGTGGACGCTTCAGCGAAAACCTCTCAGCGCTGATCGGCGTTGGCTCCATTGGCCTCTCGGCCATTGTTGCCGCGTATGTGATCTGGCAATTCAACGTTGCGCCGCCTGAAGGCGGTCACTACACACAAGTGCTGTGGCAGTGGATGTCGGTGGGCGAGTTCAAGCCTTCCTTCTCCCTCTACCTCGACGGCCTGTCGGTGACCATGCTGGGTGTCGTCGTCGGTGTGGGCTTTTTGATCCACGTGTTTGCCTCTTGGTACATGCGCGGTGAAGACGGCTACTCGCGCTTCTTCTCCTACACCAACCTGTTTATCGCCAGCATGCTGTTCCTGATCTTGGCCGATAACCTGTTGTTCGTGTACTTCGGCTGGGAAGGCGTGGGCCTGTGCTCGTACCTGTTGATCGGTTTCTACTACAGCAACCGTAAAAACGGCGACGCGGCACTCAAAGCCTTTATCGTGACCCGTATCGGTGACGTGTTCTTGGCCATTGGCCTGTTCATCCTGTTCCAACAGTTGGGCACGCTGAACATTCAAGAACTGCTGGTGTTGGCACCGCAGAAATTCCAGGCCGGTGATTTCTGGATCGTTCTGGCAACCCTCATGCTGCTGGGCGGCGCGGTGGGTAAATCGGCGCAACTGCCACTGCAAACCTGGTTGGCAGACGCGATGGCTGGCCCGACTCCGGTTTCAGCACTGATCCACGCAGCCACCATGGTGACCGCTGGTGTCTACCTGATCGCACGGACCCACGGTCTGTTCACCTTGGCGCCTGAAGTCCTGCATCTGGTCGGCATTGTTGGCGGTGTGACGCTGGTACTGGCAGGTTTCGCCGCGCTGGTACAAACCGACATCAAACGTATCCTCGCCTACTCGACCATGAGCCAAATCGGCTACATGTTCTTGGCGTTGGGCGTAGGTGCTTGGGACGGCGCGATCTTCCACCTGATGACCCACGCCTTCTTCAAAGCGCTGCTGTTCCTTGCTTCCGGTGCGGTGATTGTTGCCTGCCACCATGAGCAAAACATCTTCAAAATGGGCGGTCTGTGGAAAAAACTGCCACTGGCGTACGCCAGCTTCATCGTCGGTGGCGCGGCCCTGTCTGCCTTGCCACTGCTGACCGCGGGCTTCTACTCCAAGGACGAAATTCTTTGGGAAGCCTTCGCCAGCGGTAACAGCGGCTTGCTGTATGCCGGCCTGGTCGGTGCGTTCATGACCTCGCTGTACACCTTCCGTCTGATCTTCGTGACCTTCCACGGTGAAGCCAAGACTGAAGCCCACGCAGGCCACGGCGTTTCTTACTGGCTGCCACTGAGCATTCTGATCGTACTGTCGACCTTTATCGGCGCCCTGATCACTCCGCCACTGGCAGGTGTATTGCCACAAAGCGTGGGTCATGCGGGCGGCGAAGCCAAGCACAGCCTAGAAATCGCCTCGGGTGCTATCGCCTTGGCCGGTATCTTGCTCGCGGCCCTGCTGTACTTGGGCAAGCGTCGTTTCGTCACCGCTGTCGCCAACAGCGGCATCGGTCGCTTCCTCTCGGCCTGGTGGTTCGCTGCCTGGGGCTTTGATTGGTTGTACGACAAACTGTTCGTCAAACCGTACCTGTTGATCTGCCGCTTGCTGCGCAAAGATCCGCTGGACCAGACCATTGGTTTGATCCCGCAGATGGCCAAGGCAGGGCATAACGCCTTGAGCCGCAGCGAAACCGGACAACTGCGCTGGTACGCTGCTTCCATGGCCGCCGGTGCTGTATTGATCATGGGCGCCATCGTACTGGTAGCGGTCTGATATGAACCTTCGACATTGCGAAAGGAATTGAGCCCGTCATGATTCTGCCTTGGCTAATCCTGATCCCCTTTATCGGCGGCCTGCTGTGCTGGCTGGGTGAGCGCTTCGGCCCTACCCTGCCACGCTGGATTGCGTTGCTGACCATGTCCCTCGAACTTGCCCTCGGCCTTTGGCTATGGGCACACGGGGACTACCACCTGGCACCCAACCCCGGCGCAGCTCCGGCGTGGGCGCTTGAGTTCCAGCACACTTGGATCGAGCGCTTCGGCATTAGCGTGCACTTGGCGCTAGACGGCCTGTCGCTGCTGATGATTCTGCTGACCGGCTTGCTAGGTGTGCTGTCGGTACTGTGTTCCTGGAAAGAAATTCAGCGTCACGTGGGCTTCTTCCACCTGAACCTGATGTGGATCCTGGGCGGTGTAGTGGGTGTGTTCCTCGCCATCGACCTGTTCATGTTCTTCTTCTTCTGGGAAATGATGCTAGTGCCGATGTACTTCCTCATCGCGCTCTGGGGTCACAGCTCCTCCGACGGCAAGAAAACCCGCATCTATGCCGCGACCAAGTTCTTCATCTTCACTCAGGCTTCCGGCCTGATCATGCTGGTGGCGATCCTCGGTCTGGTACTGGTCAACTTCAATGAAACCGGGGTGCTGACCTTCAGCTACGCCGAGCTGCTTAAAACCAAGATGTCACTCACCACTGAGTACATCCTGATGTTGGGCTTCTTCATTGCCTTTGCGGTGAAACTGCCGGTTGTGCCGTTCCACTCTTGGCTGCCGGACGCTCACGCTCAGGCACCGACCGCAGGTTCGGTCGACTTGGCCGGTATCCTGCTCAAGACTGCTGCTTATGGTTTGCTGCGTTTCGCCTTGCCGCTGTTCCCGAATGCCTCGGCCGAATTTGCGCCGATTGCCATGACCTTGGGTCTGATCGGGATTTTCTACGGTGCCTTCTTGGCCTTCGCACAAACCGACATCAAGCGTCTGATTGCCTTCTCTAGCGTTTCCCACATGGGCTTCGTGCTGATCGGCATCTACTCCGGCAGCCTGCTGGCGTTGCAAGGTGCGGTTATCCAGATGCTGGCACACGGTGTTTCGGCGGCGGCGCTGTTTATCCTCAGTGGTCAGTTGTATGAGCGTCTGCACACCCGTGACATGCGTGAGATGGGGGGTTTGTGGTCCAAAATCGCTTATCTGCCAGCTATTAGCCTGTTCTTCGCTGCCGCGTCGCTGGGCTTGCCGGGCACTGGTAACTTTGTCGGTGAGTTCCTGATTCTGATGGGCTCGTTCGCCAGCTTCCCTTGGGTCACGGCGATTGCAACAACCGGTCTGGTGTTTGGCTCGGTTTACTCGCTGATCATGATTCACCGCGCCTATTTTGGCCCTTCCAAGTCGGACGCTGTACTGGCCGGCATGGATGCTCGTGAACTGATCATGGTGCTCGGTCTGGCGGTACTGCTGATTTTCATCGGCGTGTACCCACAACCGTTCCTCGATACCTCTGCTGCGACCATGCATGGCGTGCAGCAATGGCTCGGCACCGCCTTCACTCAACTCGCTTCGGCCCGGTAAGAGCGCTATGGAATTTACGATCCAACACTTTATCGCGCTTGCTCCACTGCTGATTACCAGCCTCACCGTTGTGGTGGTGATGCTGGCAATCGCGTGGCGCCGCAATCACTCACAGACCTTCCTGCTTTCGGTGGCGGGTCTTAACCTGGCCCTGTTGTCGATTTTCCCAGCGTTAAAAGTGGCTCCGCTGGCTGTCACACCGCTGTTGATGATGGATAACTTTGCTTATCTGTACATCGGCCTGATCCTCGTTTCGACCTTGGCCTGCGTCACGTTGGCTCATGCTTACTTGGGCGAAGGCGGCACGGGTTATCCGGGCAACCGTGAAGAGCTTTACCTGCTGATCCTGCTGGCTGCGACCGGCGGTATCGTGCTGGTGAGCGCACAACACTTGGCTGGCTTGTTTATCGGTCTGGAGTTGCTCTCGGTGCCGGTGTACGGCTTGGTGGCTTACGCCTTCTTTAATAAGCGTTCACTGGAAGCTGGCATCAAGTACATGGTGCTGTCGGCCGCAGGCTCTGCGTTCTTGCTATTCGGTATGGCCCTGCTGTACGCCGAAGCCGGTAGTTTGAGCTTCAGCGGTATTGGCCAAGCATTGGCCTCGACCGGCGCACCGAGCGCCCTTGCACAGCTGGGTCTGGGCATGATGTTGGTCGGTCTGGCATTCAAGCTGTCGTTGGTGCCTTTCCACCTCTGGACGCCAGACGTGTACGAAGGTGCTCCAGCGCCTGTGGCTGCCTTCTTGGCAACCGCCTCCAAAGTGGCTGTATTTGCGGTAATCGTGCGTTTGTTCCAAATCTCCCCGGCGGCAACGACCGGTGTGATGAGCGACGTACTGACGGTGATCGCGATTGCGTCGATCCTGTTCGGTAACCTGCTGGCCCTGACCCAAAACAACCTCAAGCGTCTGTTGGGTTTCTCGTCCATTGCTCACTTTGGTTACCTGCTGATTGCTCTGATTGCGAGCAAAGGCATGGCGGTTGAAGCGATTGGCGTGTACCTGATCACTTACGTACTTACCAGCTTGGGTGCGTTCGGCGTGATCACGCTGATGTCGTCGCCGTATAAGGGCCGTGATGCAGACGCCCTGTACGAGTACCGCGGCCTGTTCTGGCGTCGTCCGTACCTGACCGCCGTATTGACCGTGATGATGCTGTCGCTGGCAGGTATCCCGCTGACAGCTGGCTTTATCGGTAAGTTCTACATCATCGCGACCGGCGTTGAGGCTCAGCAATGGTGGTTGGTTGGGTCCTTGATCTTGGGTAGCGCCATTGGCGTGTTCTACTACCTGCGTGTGATGGTGACTCTGTACCTAGTCGAGCCAAAACTGCATCGCCACGACGCTCCGCTGAACTGGGAGCAAAAGGCAGGTGGTGTGATGCTGCTGGCGGTTTCGATTCTGGTATTCGTGTTGGGCGTTTACCCACAACCGATGCTGGAACTGGTACAACACGCAACGCTGTACCTGCTGGGTTAAGCATTAATCAGCCATACCCAAAACCCCGTGAAGGCCCAGCCCTCACGGGGTTTTTTGTTGCACCTCGACTGTGCTGTAACTGCGCACCGTGCACGACGCTTGATCTCAAAGACCCCGCTAAACCAGGATGCCTTCACGCAGGTTTTGCACAGTCGCCCCCGGACCGGCACACAACTAATGAGATACATGCGCAGACATGGCATAGTCCTGCGTCAACAAATGGAGTTGGCCTCAATGAACAAATACGTTTTATACCCGCTCGTTGCATTGCTCGCAGGATGTAGCACCGGGCCCTATTTGTACCCGGAGTCCGCGACGGGGAAAAACGCCTTACTTGAGCGCACCTGCCCAGGCCCTAAAGCAGCCATGAGCTTTGCGCCCCTCTCGGAAGAACTCGATGGGGTACATGTCTTGGTTTATGTGGCGCCACCGGGGACATCAAGCTGGCCAGAAAACCAGCGTTCAGTTGATACCGAGCTTCGCCTGTTTGGACGACTATATCCCCCCTCTCGCTTGCGCAACCTGAGCACCCCTGATCAACGCCGAGTCGCCTACCAACAAAGCAACCCGCCTCTTTGGGTGAGTGCCGCATCCCCCATGGTCAGCGTCACGTTGGCGACGGGTGAAACCTATGAAGTCAGCATCGAGCAACTAAAGACCGGCTTCGATCCAAAAGAACAAACCAGCAGCAGCCGCAAGGGAACGCCACTGGGCAAGGGCGACATGGATGACTTTACCCTCACCTTCCCGGATATATTCGTGAACGATGAAAAAGTACTCATGGCACCGATTCACTTTAAAAAACGTGAGGAGCGCTACGCCCCGGTATTTAACTGCTGAGTAAAAGCCTGCATCACCTTAAGAACAACCGTGACCTTCAAGCAGCGGCTGTCTGCTGCTTACCCACTATCTGCCAGCCTGATCGTTCGGTAAGCGCGCCTTCATCGCTGTCTCAATTCAGGGTGGGTACATGGCCTATCAGTGCCCCCCATTTAATTTGTTACGCTCGCACGTTGCGAGTCATTCTCGGCTTGTATAGGCTGGCGCGCCGCCCGCCCATCGCCTTGGAATGTCTGTTAATGCGACCTGCCCTCTCCTCATTGCTGCCCTTGGCGCTCGTCTGCGCCGCCCCCGCCTATGCTGGCCCGCTGGAGCTGGGTGAGGTTCAGGTGCGCAGCGAAGAAAACAGCGAGCTGCAAGCCGCTCAGGAAGCACTCAAGCAGGTGCCTGGCGCCAGCAATCTGATCGACATGAACCGCGTCGAGAATGGCCGCGTCGCCACTAACAGTGATGTGCTGGCGTATCAACCCGGTGTATATGCACAATCGGGTGGTAATGAAGGCACCAAGGTTTCGGTTCGCGGCTCAGGTATCAATCGCGCACCTGGCGCTCACGGCTCGGGTCTATACGTGCTGTTTGACGGCCTGCCATTGACCGGCCCCGGTGGCACCCCTTACGAGCTATTCGAGCCGTTGTGGTTAAGTCGCGCTGAGGTATTGCGCGGTGCCAATGGTTTTGAAACAGGCGCTTTGGCCCTGGGCGGTTCGATCAATTACGTAACCCATACTGGCTACGATGCAGCTCCATTGCAGGTGCGCTACGAAGCAGGCAGTTATGGCTATCAAAAACGTCAGATCAGCTCCGGGCAGGTATTGGGTGATCTCGACTACTACGTGTCGTTGACCGACGCCAATACGGATGGCTTTCAGGATCACACCAAGGGCAGCAGTAAAGGCATTGCCGCCCACGTCGGTTACAGATTCAGCCCACAAGTGGACACCCGCCTTTACCTGCGCTCC
>NZ_LLWH01000238.1 GCF_001411475.1 Pseudomonas endophytica
CTCACTTGCGCAGACGGCAGCTCTGGCCACCGCTCAGCACTGCGCGCAGGCGCCCTAGGTTTCACAACCTGCTGCCTGACGCCATAGGCCAACGATGGGCGCGCTGGAGCCGACGCAGAGGGTGGAAACAACACCATGACCAGATTAAGCAGTAGATCGACCAATCCGAGTTCGCGAGTGATCGGATCTTCACTGTTGAGTGCCGGAATGTCCTTGATGGCTGCCAGCATCATGACGGATAACCCTACAGTGAGCATCGTGGGAACACTCAAAAAAGGCAGCAACACGAGGTTGAAAATCAGATTGGTTCGTTCACGCAACACCTCCCAGCGACTCTCGGTGTTGGATACAGAGTCACTTTCGGCCTGACTCACCAGCGCACTGGCATTACTGTTATACAGAAACTGCAATAACTTGCCGTTATGCAAATATTGCAACAACTCGTCGCTGTTACCATCGACGGACAGCGTGGCAGGCAGTGGCACTTCTATAGGCGCGAACTCGCTACCCAGCCCAAAACGCACGAAATGGGGTTCCTGAAAACCGCCGTTGTCGTATATCGGGCGGGCGGCATTGTTCAACCAGACTAGGACACTAATTTGCAGCTCTCCCGGCCGGGCAATAGCCTCCAGAAGTGCGGCACGGGTGGGAAACTCATGCAGCGATTGATGGTAGAACGGCCGGTATAGCAGGTGCGGGCCGACACTCATATCATCTTGTTCAATGATGAACATATTGTTGACCACATCCGGGGCTGCGCCAGACTTGCGTACCATTGCCAGATGCCGAATGACCACCGGTGCACCATCGACCTGACGGTCGACAGTATTGTTCTGCATCAAGGCTGCTACGTAGCGTGCACCACGTGGAGTAAGGCCGTTTTCTTTCTTGAGACTGAGTTCCAGCGCCTGCAAGGGCAAATACGCACTGATTTGGTCAGCGAACAGTTGCTCACGCATGAGCACATCACTCGTGGCGCCCAACAATAAACTCTGGAGCCTCTCTGGATATACCTTGCCGATGTTCGCCCGTTCAATCAGGCCACTGCTACTTGTGATGTAAGAGGGCGTCAGCCAAACAGGCAATGCCATTGCGTGTACATGCTTCAGGCTCAACACCCCCTGCGGCCGCCCCACCAGATTTTTCAGAGCAAGATCGGTCAGGCTCATGACCACCTTTTCGGTGACGGGGATCGCATTGGGGAAGCCAGCTGCGGAAAAGAATGTCAACTCTATATGATCAGGGTTAAACGCTTCGACAGAGTCATGACGGGATGAGTCAGGCTCCAGACGCTTCTGGTCAAGCTGCATTTGCCGCGTCAAGACATCGGCAGCGAATGAGCGAATATCTGCAATACCGCTAAGGAAGGTTCGGCCCTGGCTGCTTTTCTTGGCACGAGCCAGGGCCAAGCTGTACTGGCGGTACTGGGCCTGGTCGGCAGCAGATGCCTGCCTCAACCAATCAGGCAATTGAGCTTTGAGTGTTCCGACCCCGGGGGCATCCTTTGCTGACACTTTGAGCATGTACTGCGCAGGATCACTGAGGCCAAGACACACTGTTTGCAACGCCTCAACTCCAACGCGCGAAGGCAATTTCAGTGCTCCGAGGCTCTCCAGTTGCCTACCCAGTATGATCGCGGATTGAACGTCAAAAACATTGCCTTCAAGCTCGTAACGCTTGATACGGACTTCATCAGCCAAATAGGCTGACCTCATGCGCTGCCCACCGTATTCGATGAGCGCGTCGACGGTGGGAAAAGGTTTGATGGTGCCATTGGGTTGACATAAAAGAACCAGGCTGGGGCGTACCAGCGCGATGGATGAAGACAGCCGGGCACTTCTGAGTTGCGCACCAATGAGGGTGTATTCCAGGCAATAAACATGTGTGCAGTTTTCACCGTATTGGATTATTCGCCCTTCTCGATCAGGACATAAAATCACTTGGTTCACGGTTTCACGAGCCAAGTCACTCAGACCTTCTTGACGGATCAAAGCGATGCTCAGAGCATCCTTGAGCACATCGCTGAACCAGCGCCAACGGCTGACACCCGTATCTGCCTGGCCGGACCAATATTCAGCCAGAGCATCTTGAAAGCCGATGGGCACCGTCCAGGTCAAGTCCCTTACTAGGGTCTCAATAACCTTCATATCAAGCAGATCAGGCTCCAGCCAATTGGGCGCGTCATCGCATAGATAATAGGACTGACCATTGATCATCTCGACATTCAATGCATTGTCGTTGGCCAGATAATCCATAACCCGTGCCACGAATGGCTGCAATCCCCAGCCACCGCCCGCCACGGGCACGGCCAGCCGGGTACGCGACAAGTCAATTTTTAGGGTGGGGTAAGTTTGGGATAAAGCCGCAGCAAGCAGTTGCCGGGTGACACCTTCCAAGGTCGGACGACTGGCAAACTGTGCCCTGACAGCATTTACCGTTGAAGCGGATGTAAGAGCCGGAATGAGAGTTGACATACAAAATCCTCGTTAAATGGTGATCAATCGTGTAACCGATCACGCATTTACGCCCGGACGCTGCGAGGCAAGGTATTAGATGGATATATCCGTCATGGCACGGCTGAGACAGCATTGGTAGCGATGCAACGGCACGCACAAAAAAACCGTGCTTGTTTGCACAAAGCACGGTTTTTTGTACTACATCAACGAATCAACGCTCTAGCAGAATCCGCAGCATGCGGCGCAACGGCTCAGCCGCACCCCACAACAACTGGTCGCCCACGGTGAATGCACCTAGGAACTGCGAACCCATGTTCAGTTTGCGCAAACGACCCACCGGGACATTCAGAGTGCCAGTCACCTTGGTAGGACTCAGCTCTTGCATGCTTATTTCACGCTGATTCGGCACCAGCTTGACCCAAGGGTTGTGCTGACTGATAAGCCCTTCGATGTCGGCAATCGGCACATCTTTGTTCAACTTGATGGTCAGCGCCTGGCTGTGACAACGCATCGCACCGATACGTACGCAGATGCCATCCACAGGAACCGGGCTTTTGAAACGGCCCAGAATCTTGTTGGTTTCGGCTTGGGCTTTCCATTCTTCGCGGCTTTGACCGTTTGGCAGTTCTTTGTCGATCCACGGGATCAAACTGCCCGCCAATGGCACACCGAAGTTTTCGGTCGGATAGGCGTCACTGCGCATGGCTTCGGCCACACGACGATCAATGTCGAGGATCGCACTGGCCGGATCTGCCAGTTGCTCAGCCACCGCAGCGTGGGTGGCGCCCATTTGCTTGATCAGCTCACGCATGTTTTGCGCACCGGCCCCGGAAGCCGCCTGATACGTCATGGCGCTCATCCACTCAACCAGACCGGCCTCAAACAAACCGCCCAAGCCCATCAGCATCAGGCTGACAGTGCAATTACCACCGATGTAGTTCTTGGTGCCCGCGTCCAGCTGCTGGTCGATGACCTTGCGGTTGACCGGGTCTAGAACAATAACCGCGTCATCCTGCATGCGCAGACTGGACGCAGCATCAATCCAGTAACCCTGCCAACCCGCATCACGCAGCTTTGGAAACACCTCATTGGTGTAGTCACCGCCTTGGCAGGTCAGAATCACATCGAGGGTTTTTAACTCTTCAATGCTGTAAGCATCCTTAAGCGGGGCAATTTCTTTGCCCACGGACGGACCCTGCCCACCAACATTGGAGGTAGTGAAAAACACCGGCTCAATAAGATCAAAATCCTGCTCTTCCAGCATCCGCTGCATGAGCACGGAACCAACCATACCGCGCCAACCGACAAGACCTACACGTTTCATCGCAACTACACCTTTAACAAAAAGTGGGGTCGTTACTTCCACCAACAGGAAGTAACGGGCCCGAGAGATTACAGATTCTGTAGCGCCGCGACTACTGCATCGCCCATTTCCTGTGTACCGACCTTGGTGCAACCAGTCGACCAGATGTCACCTGTACGCAGCCCTTGATCCAGAACCAGGCTCACAGCCTGTTCGATAGCGTCTGCGGCAGCCTGCTGATTGAAGCTGTAACGCAGCATCATCGAGACCGACAAAATAGTGGCCAATGGGTTAGCAACCCCTTTACCAGCGATGTCGGGTGCCGAACCGTGGCATGGCTCGTACATGCCTTTGTTGTTGGCATCCAGCGAGGCCGACGGCAACATGCCGATCGAGCCTGTGAGCATCGACGCCTCGTCAGACAAGATGTCGCCGAACATGTTATCGGTCACGATCACGTCAAACTGTTTAGGTGCACGCACCAGCTGCATCGCCGCGTTATCCACGTACATGTGGCTCAGTTCAACGTCTGGGTAGTCCTTGGCCACTTGCTCAACCACTTCACGCCACAGCTGGCTGGATGCCAACACGTTGGCCTTGTCGACCGAGCAGAGTTTTTTGCCACGGACACGGGCCATGTCAAAACCCACACGGGCAATACGGCGAATTTCACTTTCGCTATACGGCAGCGTGTCATACGCCTGACGTTCGCCGTTTTCTAACTCACGGGTGCCACGCGGCGCGCCGAAGTAAATACCGCCGGTTAACTCGCGAACGATCAGGATATCTAGGCCAGCAACGATTTCAGGCTTGAGGCTCGACGCATCGGCCAGCTGCGGGTACAAAATCGCCGGGCGCAAGTTACCGAACAGACCCAGCTGCGAACGGATTTTAAGCAAACCGCGCTCTGGGCGAATGTCACGGTCGATGGCATCCCACTTCGGGCCACCCACAGCGCCCAACAAAACAGCGTCTGCGCCACGAGCACGCTCCAGAGTCTCGTCCGCCAACGGCACGCCATGCTTGTCGATGGCTGCGCCGCCGATCACGTCATGGGTCAGCTCAAAGTCGAGCGCAAACTTGGTATTAGCCAGCTCAAGCACTTTAACCGCTTGCGCCATGATTTCTGGGCCAATGCCGTCGCCTGGGAGAATCAGAATCTGCTTGCTCATGTGTTCCTCTGTCTTGTCGGTTAATGCGCCTCGCGGGCGCACCCTGAAAATGTTGACCGTTAAACCCGGTAGGAGCTGCCGCAGGCTGCGATCTTTTGATCTTTAAAAAAGATCGCAGCCAACGGATTTAGTGCTTACGCGTCGCGAAACAACCAAGGTTGGCTGGCGCGGTGTTTGCTTTCAAAGGCCGCAATCGCGTCGCTGTCCTGCAAGGTCAAACCGATATCATCCAGCCCATTAAGCAGGCAGTGCTTGCGAAAGGCGTCGATCTCAAACTTCAACACTTTGCCGTCGGGACGGGTCACAGTCTGCGCTTGCAAGTCGATATTGAGTTGATAACCCGGATCGGCTTCGACCTGAGCGAACAATTCGTCCACTTCGGCATCGCTCAAAATAATCGGCAACAAACCGTTCTTGAAGCTGTTGTTAAAGAAGATATCGGCATAGCTCGGCGCGATGATGCTACGAAACCCGTACTCTTCCAATGCCCACGGCGCGTGTTCACGGCTCGAACCACAACCGAAGTTCTCGCGGGCCAGCAACACGCTGGCGCCTTGATAACGCTCGGCGTTGAGCACAAAGTCGTTGTTCAATGGGCGTTTGGAGTTGTCCTGATAAGGCTGGCCAACGTCCAAGTAGCGCCACTCGTCAAACAGGTTGGGGCCAAAGCCCGTACGTTTGATCGACTTCAAAAACTGCTTAGGAATGATCTGATCGGTGTCGACGTTGGCGCGATCCAAAGGTGCGACAAGCCCTGTGTGCTGGGTAAAAGCTTTCATGCGGGGCTCCTTAAATCAATTCACGGACGTCGACGAAACGACCATTTACCGCGGCGGCGGCGGCCATGGCCGGGCTCACCAAGTGGGTACGACCACCGGCACCCTGACGCCCTTCAAAGTTACGGTTTGAGGTTGAGGCACAATGCTCGCCCGACTCCAAACGGTCTGGGTTCATCGCCAGACACATCGAGCAACCTGGCTCGCGCCACTCAAATCCTGCTTCTAAAAAGATCTTGTCCAAGCCCTCGGACTCAGCCTGAGCTTTAACCAAGCCTGAGCCCGGCACCACAATCGCTTGCTTAATGGTCGACGCCACTTTGCGGCCTTTAGCAATCACTGCCGCAGCGCGCAAATCTTCGATCCGCGAGTTGGTACAAGAACCAATGAACACACGGTCCAATTGAATATCGGTGATCGCCTGGTTGGCGCTCAAACCCATGTACTTCAACGCACGCTCAATCGAGCCACGCTTGACCAAGTCGGCTTCCTGCGCCGGGTCCGGCACGTTCTGATCCACGGCCAAGACCATTTCTGGCGAAGTGCCCCAGCTGACTTGCGGCTTGATCTGCGCAGCGTCGAGTTTAACCACCGTGTCAAACTGCGCATCGGAGTCTGAAACCAAATCTTTCCACGCTTCTACCGCTAAGTCCCATTCGGCGCCTTGGGGGGCGAACGGACGACCTTTAACATAGGCCACGGTTTTTTCGTCGGCCGCGACCAGACCCACACGGGCACCGGCTTCAATCGACATGTTGCAAATGGTCATACGGCCTTCAACCGACAAGTCGCGAATTGCGCTACCGGCAAACTCAATGGCGTGGCCATTACCGCCTGCGGTGCCGATTTTGCCAATCACGGCCAAAACGATGTCTTTGGCGGTTACGCCGAACGGCAATTGCCCCTCAACCGACACCAGCATGTTTTTCATTTTTTTGGCGACCAAGCACTGCGTAGCGAGTACGTGTTCAACCTCAGAGGTGCCGATACCGTGAGCCAAAGCACCAAATGCGCCGTGGGTCGAGGTGTGCGAGTCACCGCAGACCACGGTCATGCCCGGCAATGTCGCGCCCTGCTCAGGGCCAATCACGTGCACGATCCCTTGGCGGACGTCGTTCATTTTGAACTCGGTAATGCCGTACTCGTCGCAGTTGTCGTCCAGGGTTTGCACTTGCAAACGGGAGACTTGGTCGGCAATTGCTTCAATCCCACCTTTGCGCTCTGGCGTGGTCGGTACGTTGTGATCCGGGGTCGCGATGTTGGCATCAATACGCCAAGGCTTACGCCCTGCCAGGCGCAGACCTTCAAAGGCTTGCGGCGAGGTCACTTCGTGAATGATGTGACGGTCGATGTAGATCAGCGCAGAACCATCGTCGCGCTGTTTGACCAAATGCGAATCCCAGAGCTTGTCGTAGAGCGTTTTGCCGGCCATCAGACGGTTTCCTCATCAGCTTCTTTCTATGCCAATAACCACTTGGCTTGTGAGGTCGATGCTATGGCGTTACAGTAAATAACTCAAATTCATATTTTTTATGCTTTGGATAACCAAAAGGAATTCGAATAGATGGATCTCGCGAATCTCAACGCTTTCATCGCGATTGCAGAAACCGGAAGTTTCTCCGGCGCCGCCGAACGGTTGTTTTTAACCCAACCAGCGATCAGCAAACGAATCGCCAGCATTGAGCAGCAACTGCAGCTACGGCTGTTTGATCGGTTGGGGCGCGAAGTCAGTTTGACCGAGGCGGGCCGGGCATTACTGCCACGCGCTTACCAGATCCTCAACGTGCTAGATGACACCCGACGAGCGCTCAATAACTTGAATGGCGAGGTAAGTGGGCGCCTAACCCTGGCCACCAGTCATCACATTGGCTTGCATCGCCTGCCGCCTTTACTACGTGAGTTCACGCGCACCTACCCCAAGGTCGCGCTAGATATTCAGTTCTTAGATTCAGAAGTTGCCTACGAAGAAATTCTGCATGGGCGTGCGGAATTAGCCGTCATCACTTTGGCCCCAGAACCTCATTCTCTGATTCGCGCAGTGCCCGTGTGGGACGACCCGCTGGATTTCGTGGTGGCTCCTGAGCACAGCCTTACCCGCCAGAACAGCGTCAGCTTGGCGGACATTGCGCATCACCCGGCGGTGTTTCCAGGCGGTAACACCTTCACACATCACATCGTTCAGCGCCTGTTTGAAGGTCAAGGCCTGACCCCCAACATTGCCATGAGCACCAACTACCTTGAGACAATCAAAATGATGGTGTCCATCGGTTTGGCATGGAGTGTATTGCCGCGCACCATGCTCGATGAGCAAGTGGCGTCGATTGCCCTGCCCGGCATACAACTGACACGTCAGCTAGGCTATATCGTACATACCGAAAGAACGTTATCGAACGCCGCGCACGCTTTCATGACGCTACTGGATGCCCACGTCGACACCCTGCACACTGAGCACTCCTGAAAATATCGGGTCAGGTATGGATCGGATTCAAGATTTTCAGCCAAAGGAATGCAGTTAATGGCAAACACCACCGACGCTGTGCAACCTGTTCCAGATGCGCCAGAAACCGACCGCTCAGCACTAGAAAATGATCCGTTGAGCGCGACCCAACTTTTAGCCGCCCTGAGTGCAGCGCAATTGGGCGCATGGTGCTGGCACCTGGACAGTGGCGAGCTTCATTGGTCGAATGGTGTAAAGGCGCTATTTGGGCTTGATTGCGCTCAAGCCATGCCTAGCAACCTGTCGCAATTAAATACCCTACCCTTTGACGATTGGCCAAAAGCTCAGCGTGACTTTGAAGCAATTATCGAAGGCAAGTCGTTACACAACCCCATTCATTATCGGGTGCGCTGGCCTGACGGTAGCCTGCACTGGCTTGAAATCCATGGAAACCAGATCCCTGAGCAGAACCTCAACCCTCGCATCATGGGGGTGGTGCGCGACGTCACTCAACAGCGAAAGCGTCAGAAAGCTCTCAACAGTTCAGAGCAGCGTTTTTCGACCCTGTTTCAACTGTCTGCACATATGGTGCTACTGGTGCGTATTGAGGACGGGCTGATTAGCGAAGCCAATCATAGCTTTGAAACCCAGTTGGGCTGGTCAGTCAGCGAGGCCATTGGCCGCACCACACTTGAGTTGGGGATGTGGGCAGTCCCAGCGCAACGCCTGCAGTTCACCAATGCGGTTAACGAACACAACGCCCCGATCTACATGGAAGTGCAACTGCTGGACCGACACGGCCAAGGTCACGACGGCATTCTCAGTGCGCAAAAGGTCGAACTCGAAGGTGAGGCGTACCTGATCAGCACCTTTGTCGACAACCGTATCCGCAAAGAAGCCGAGCAAGCGCTTATCGACAGCCAGGAGCGACTGGATCTGGCACTCGACTCTGCGCAGTTGGGCACGTGGGACTGGCACATCCCCAGTGGTCGCCTTTATGGCTCAGCCCGGGCCGCACAACTGCACGGTTTGCCTGCCGAGCCTTTCAATGAATCATTCGATGCTTTTTTTGACGGCGTGCCGCAAGAAGAGCGCTTCAACATGCGCAACGCCTACCGCTCATTACGCGAAGGCCCAGCCGGCAATTACCAACTGACCTATCGCGTGCCACTGGCAAACGACACCTCGCGCTACCTTGAAAGCCGTGCCCGACTGTATCGCGACGCTGCTGGCAATCCGCTACGCATGGCCGGGACCTTGCTCGACATCACCGATCAAGTGGAGCGTGAACAACGCCTGAGCGCCTCTGAAGAAAAGTTCGCCAGTGTGTTCCTCACCAGCCCCGACCCCATTTGTGTGATGCAAGCTGACAGCGCGCATTTCATTGAAATCAATACCAGTTTCAACCAGACCTTTGGCTGGACGGTAACCGACCTACAAGAAAGCAGCGACTGTAATAGCGCTTTAACGGAGACCAGCGCGCTTAACTTGCGTCAGTTACAAAGCGTTATCCGCGCACCGGCGCAAAACAATACTGCGCTGACCTTGCATCACAAAAATGGCGATCCGCTGACCTGTGTGATGTCCAGCCGCCATATTGAGGTCGATGGCCAGCCTTGCATCGTCACGACCCTGCGCGACATCACCCAACAGCAGCGCGCCGAAGCGGCACTTAAAACCAGTGAAGAAAAATTCGCCAAGGCTTTCCACTCAAGCCCGGATGCAATCACCATTAGCGAGCTCGCCAGCGGCTGCTATTTAGAGGTCAATGACGGCTTCACCCGTCTGACCGGCTACAGCAGCGATGAAGTAATCGGCCGCAGCCCTTATGAACTAGGGATTTGGGGGGATATATCGAAGCGTCAAGAATTACTCGATGTATTGCGCGACAAAGGCCGTATCAGTAATCACGAAGTACTGGGGCGCTCGAAAAGCGGGAAGCTGCTCACGGTTGAAATTTCGATTGAGTTGATCACCCTCAACGACACGCCCTGCCTGCTGCTGACCGCTCGCGATATCAGCCAGCTGAAAGCCGCTCAGGCTCAAGTCAGGCACTTGGCTTACCACGATCCTTTGACCAACCTGCCGAACCGCGCCCTGCTGATGGATCGCTTAAGTCAGCAAACCTCGCTACTCAAACGGCATGACTTGCGCGGCGCACTGTTGTTTTTAGACTTGGACCACTTCAAGCACATCAACGATTCGCTTGGTCACCCCGTAGGCGACTCGGTACTGCGCATTATCACGGCGCGCCTAGAGGTCAGTGTGCGCAGCGAAGACACCGTGGCCAGGCTTGGCGGCGATGAGTTTGTGGTGTTACTGACCGGGCTCAAAGGTTCGCTGAAAAAGGTCACGGACTCGGTGTGCCATATCGCGGACACCATTCGCCAATTGTTAGCCGAACCGATGTTTCTCGATGGCCAGCGCCTGCAAGTCACCCCAAGCATTGGCATCGCGCTGATACCTGATCACGGCTCAAACCCTGCCGACTTGCTCAAGCGCGCCGATATTGCGCTGTACCGGGCTAAGGATGCCGGGCGCAACACCACGCAATTGTTTCACTTTGACATGCAGACAGCGGCCAGCCAACGCATGCGCATGGAAAGCGATTTGCGTCTGGCGCTGGCACGCAATGAGTTCAACCTGCACTTTCAGCCGCAAGTCGATGCCCGTAGCAACCGTATCATTGGCGCCGAGGCATTGCTGCGCTGGCGGCACCCAGAGCAAGGGGCTCAGTCGCCTAGCGAATTTATTAAGATCCTCGAAGACAGCGGCTTGATTCTGGAAGTGGGTACTTGGATTCTCGATGAAGCCTGCCGCTCTTTCAGCGAACTGCTCACTGAAGGTCTGCTCGACCCTAATGAATTCAGCCTATGCGTTAACATCAGCCCGCGGCAGTTTTTGCAAAGCGATTTCGTTGAACGAGTCCAACGCAGCCTGCTGAATCATCATCTGCCTTACTCAATGCTCAAGCTTGAGGTCACCGAAGGTATCGTGATTCAAAACATGGAAGACACCATCGACAAAATGCATCAGTTGATCGCTTTGGGTGTCAGCTTTGCTATGGATGATTTCGGCACGGGTTACTCGTCCCTGACCCACCTTAAACGCTTGCCGGTCGATACCTTAAAAATCGACCAGTCATTTGTACGCGATGCCATTCACGACCCCAACGATGCTGAAATCATTCGTGCAATCGCCGCTATGGCCCATAGCTTAGGACTGACCGTCGTGGCCGAAGGTGTTGAGCTTTTAGCGCAGTTGAAATTTTTGCAAACCTTGGACTGCCATTTGTACCAAGGTTATCTACACAGCCGGCCCGTGCCATTGGCACAGTTTCGTGAGCTATTACAGAAAACCGAGAAGCAACCGTAGAAGCTGCCGCAGGCTGCGATCTTTTGATCTTCAAAAGCAGAAGATCGCAGCCATCCTACCTCGGCAGCTCCTTCAGGTCGGCTTTGTGATTTTTTAAATGTCATATCCGCTGCTCCTGCTCGCGTAGGAGCTGGCGCAGGCTGCGATCTTTTGATCTTTAACATCAGCCAGCTTTGGCTTGGTGAATTTCAACCTCGGTGTTCATCACAAACGGACCATGCCCAACGATTGGCTTGTCGATCAACTCACCGCTCAGCATCAGCAATCTTTTTTTAGAACAATTAATCGCTCTTCTCCTGCGCAATCCTACCTATCGAATTTATTTCACCCACTTCCATCCGGTTTCTAAAACCTGCTGCGTCTAATAATTATTCCTATTAAAAAAATAGAATTTTCGCACGGAGCCTCGGCAAGACATGCAACGACCCAACCTGAGCCGCACCCTGTTGTCCAGCGCCTTTGCAGCATCGCTTATATTCGGCTCCTCTTTGATTCAGGCCGCTGCGGTGGCGGTGAATATTCCAGCACAATCACTGGCCAGCGCTCTGAACGAGTTTGGTAAACAAGCCAACCTGCAAGTCCTGTACAACCCGGATCAGGTGCAAGGGATCAAATCGCAGGCTGTGTCCGGCTCACTGGAGCCCATTAAAGCGTTAGAAGTGCTGTTGCAAGGCAGTGGAATTTCCTATCAGTTCAACGGCAACACCGTGATTATCAATCCGCACCAAGGCACAGGCTTGGAGCTGGGGGCTACGACAATTTCCGGTAAAGACCTGGGCAACTCGCTGATCACAGAAGACTCGGGCTCCTACACTACCGGCGCCACCGCCAGTTCGACCAAGCTGGCGCTGTCGGTTCGCGAAACGCCGCAGACCGTGACCGTGATCACCCGCCAGTTGATGAACGACCAAGCGGCTCAGAGCATTGGTGATGTCTTGCGTAATGCGCCGGGCATCTCGACTCAAGCTTACGACAGTGACCGCATGGAATATTCGGCTCGCGGTTACGCCATCACCAATTTTCAGTACGACGGGGTTAATACCCAGTACGACGGAGTATTCGATGAGGGCGCGACCAAGGTCGATATGGCGTTGTATGACCGCGTCGATATTGTGAAAGGTGCGACGGGCCTGTTGTCCAGCTCGGGGGACCCGTCTGCGACCGTCAATCTGATTCGTAAAAAACCGACCCGGGACTTCAAGGCGTCGGTCAGCGGCAGCGTTGGTTCATGGGATGACTATCGCACTGAGGCCGACATCTCCGGCCCATTGACTGAGGATGGCAGCGTACGGGGACGCGTAGTGGGCGTCTATCAAGAAGCAGACTCGTACCGAGATCATTACTCAAAGAAAAATGATGTGTTCTACGGCATCATCGAGGCCGATCTTACGCCCGATACGCTGTTTACCTTTGGCATGGACTACCAAAAAATCAAGCCACGCGGCTCGTCTTGGACCGGTAACCCCTACTACTTCTCTGACTACAGCAAGACCGACTTCAGCCGCTCATTCAACCCGGCCACCGATTGGAGCCGTCGCGATGTCGTCGCAAAAACTACCTTCGCCTCGCTCGAACACCGTTTGGCCAACGACTGGAAAGTCAAAGGCAGCTTGACCCAACAAACCAACGATCACGATACCCAGCTGGGTTCGGCCAGTGGTGGAACGCCCGATCCAGTGACCGGCGAAGGGATGTTCTTCTACTGGGGCAAGTGGGAAGGTCATCGTGTCCAGAACACTGCTGACATTAATGCGACTGGCCCCTTCACGCTGTTTGGACGCGAGCATGAACTGGTCGTAGGGGCAACATCGCAGTCTTCACGCCAAACCGGTGCAACCTTTGACGGGAGCCAATTCGGTGAGGTGCCAGGCAGCATCTTTGACTGGAACGGCCATTATCCAAAACCGGACTTCCCGAAAAACGGCAAGTACGAGCGCAACACTAATCAGAACAGTGCTTACATCGCGACACGTTTAAAGCCTACTGATGATCTGTCGGTCATCCTTGGCAGCCGGATTAGCGACTTCCAATACAACGACACCTACACCTATTACGTGCAATCCTCTACGTTCAGCGACAACAAAACCACCTCCAAACAGCACGGCAGAGTCACACCGTATGCAGGCGTGGTGTATGACCTGAACGACACTTACTCGACCTATGCCAGCTATGCCTCGATTTACAAACCGGTAACCGAGAGGAGCCAGTCCAACACCACGCTGCCGCCAACTGAAGGCAACAGTTACGAGATGGGTCTCAAAGGCGAATACTTTGACGGCCGCTTGAATGCGAGCGTGGCGGTGTTTCGCACAGAACAGAAGAAACTGCCGATCTATGCGGGGACTGATGCGCAAACCGGCCGGGACTTCTACCAGTCCGTTGACGGCGCCAAGACCAAAGGTATTGAGTTCGAACTGGCCGGTGAGCTGAAGCCCGATTGGAACGTCATGGCTGGCTACACCTACGCGCAAACCAAAACCGATGACGGCGAGCGCTTATATGGTTACCCGCTAGAAACCACTAAACCTGAAAACGTAGCTCGGGTGTTCACCACGTATCGCCTGCCGGGGGCATTGAATAAAGTCACGGTGGGGGGTGGCGTGAACTGGCAGAGCCCGTTCTACGGTCGGATCTGGAACGACCCCAAGGGCGACTACGACATCATCGAACAGAACAGCTACGCGCTGGTTAATCTGATGACCCGCTACGAGTACAATGAACACCTGACGTTCAACCTCAACGCCAACAACGTGTTCGATAAAAAGTATCTGTCGGGTCTAGGTAACTTCGGCACCGTTTACTACGGTGAGCCGCGTAGCCTGTCGCTGACCACAAAATACACCTTCTAAACCTCGACCCGCAGGCTGCGATCTTTAGATCGTTTAAAGATCGCAGCCTGCGGCGTTAACAGCGTCCCTGTGTTTTTTGTGCAATGCCCTTACACTGTGCGCTCCCTTGCTCACTGGCGCGATCATGGACCTCGACCTGGCCCGAACCTTCCTCGAAATCGTTCGCTGCGGCAGCCTAGCGGCGGCGGCAGACAAACTCTGTATCACCCAAACGGCGGTGACAGCACGGGTGCAAAAGCTCGAGAGTTTGCTCGACACCAAGCTATTTGTGCGCAACCGCGCCGGTGCCAAGCTGACCTCCGATGGCGAGGCTTTTGTAGTGTATGCCAACCAGTTGATGCAAACCTGGGAGGCCGCGCGCCGTGACGTACCACGCCCCGTGGGCCTGCACAAAATGCTCCACATCGGCGGTGAAGTCAGCCTCTGCAACCCGCTGATTTTGAGCTGGGCCAAGCGCTTGCGCGAACACCTCACCCAACACGCTTTGCGGATTCAAATCCGTGATTGCGAGTTTTTATTGCGCCAAATAGAAATGGGCCTTTTAGATGCCGCGCTGGTTTTTCAGCCCGCGTACTGGCCGGGGATACAGGTTGAACAGCTACTGGAAGAAAAGCTGATTCAAATTCGCCGTCCCGCCCTGCCCGAACCTTATGTGTACGTGGATTGGGGCGAAGACTTCCGCCGCCAGCATGACGCCGCACTGCCTGACAAAGCTCGGGCGCCGATCAGTTTTAACTTGGGGCCGGTGGCCTTGCATTTCATTTTGGAAAACGGTGGCAGCGGCTACTTCCGCACCCGCGTGGTCAAGAGTTACCTAGACAGCGGCGCCCTAGAACGTGTCCCCAAAGCGCCCGAATTCAGTTATCCGACCTACTTGGTGTACTCACGCGAGCGCGACAGCCCAGCCTTGCAACACGCCATCGAACTGTTACGCGATTTGGTCAAAGAAGATGGCGATTGGTCCCAACGCTGGGTCCCAGAGATATAGCGTCTGCGCCTTAGGGCATGCGGGCAGTGTGTGGCGGATGAAAGCTTTCAGCTTTGGCGCCAATCCCTTAATCTGCGAGCGCTCAATAATAAGAACCTCACAGGTGGCACATGACTCACCCCACGCGTATCCACGAAAGCTGGCTGACCTCTGCCTCACATTTAAAGTGGCTCCACGACCAAGGGCAAACGCTGGTGGATTTCGCCAAGGCAGCGCGTGTGCCCATGGGTTTTGCCTGCCTCGACCGATGGGGTAAACGCCCAGACGATGCGCTTGCCGACACGGTGACCACCGCGCGCATGGTTCATAGCTTCTCCCTCGCACATATTCAAGGCCTGCCAGGCTGTACGCCGTTGATTGACCATGGCCTGCAGGCTTTGGCAGGCCCGTTGCGCGATGCCGCACACGGCGGCTGGTTCGCGAGCCCCGACGCCCAAGAGGGCAATCGGCGTAAAGACGCCTATCTGCATGCATTTGTTGCCTTGGCCGCGAGTTCGGCCGTGGTGGCCGGACGTTTAGGCAGCGCTGAGTTGCTGGCTGAAGCAGTGGGTGTGCTTGAGCGCCACTTCTGGAGCGAAGAAGAAGGCGCGTTGCTCGAAAGTTTTGCCGAGGACTGGAGTGACGGCGAGCCGTATCGCGGGGCTAACAGCAATATGCATGGCACCGAAACTTTTTTGGCGCTGGCCGATGTGCTTGATGAAGATCTGTGGCTCGATCGAGCATTGCGTATAGCCGAGCGGGTCATTCATCAGCATGCCGCTCAGTCAAATTACTTGCCCATTGAGCACTTCGATGACCAATGGCAACCACTGCCCGACTACAACCGTGATAACCCGACCGACCCTTTCAGACCTTTTGGCAAAACACCGGGCC
>NZ_LLWH01000239.1 GCF_001411475.1 Pseudomonas endophytica
GCGGTCGAGTTGGCTGAGGAGATTTTCCACATGCCGGTTCGCTTGGGCGTGCCGCACAGTTTCAAAGGCTTGTCCGACGTTGTACGTAATCCGATTTATTCCACCGCTGTGGGCTTGTTGCTGTACGGGCTGCAAAAGCAGTCGGACGGTATTTCCATGTCGGGTATCAGCAACCGCGATAACTACAGCAGTGATGAACAAAAAGCCCCTGTGCTTGAGCGCCTTAAGCGCTGGGTTCAGGGCAATTTTTAAAGCTTGAGCAGTAACAGATTCAAAAGCAGTAGAAGTAGGCGAAATAACTAGAGAATGTAAGGAGAGGGACCATGTTCGAACTCGTAGACAACATCCCGCAAAGCCCGGTAATTAAGGTTATCGGTGTTGGTGGTGGCGGTGGCAATGCTGTTAACCATATGGTTAAGAGCAACATCGAAGGCGTGGAATTCATCTGCGCCAACACCGATGCACAAGCGCTGAAAAGCATTGGTGCGCGAACTATCCTGCAATTGGGCACTGGCGTGACCAAAGGCCTGGGTGCTGGCGCTAATCCTGAGGTTGGTCGTCAGGCCGCTCTGGAAGACCGTGAGCGCATCGCCGAAGTGTTGCAGGGCACCAACATGGTGTTCATCACCACGGGCATGGGCGGTGGTACCGGTACGGGTGCTGCGCCGATCATCGCCGAAGTGGCTAAGGAAATGGGCATTCTGACCGTTGCGGTAGTGACGCGTCCGTTCCCGTTTGAAGGCCGCAAGCGCATGCAGATCGCTGACGAAGGTATTCGTCTGCTGTCTGAGAGCGTCGATTCGTTGATTACGATTCCGAACGAAAAACTGCTGACTATCCTCGGTAAAGACGCCAGCTTGCTGTCGGCTTTCGCTAAGGCTGATGATGTTTTGGCCGGCGCTGTGCGCGGTATTTCCGACATCATCAAGCGTCCAGGCATGATTAACGTCGACTTCGCTGACGTGCGCACCGTGATGAGCGAAATGGGCATGGCGATGATGGGCACTGGCTGCGCCAGCGGCCCTAACCGTGCACGTGAAGCGACTGAAGCGGCCATCCGTAACCCGTTGCTCGAAGACGTGAACCTAGAAGGCGCTCGCGGCATCTTGGTCAACATCACTGCCGGTCCAGACCTGTCTCTGGGTGAATACTCCGACGTGGGTAGCATCATCGAAGCCTTCGCTTCGGAACATGCCATGGTCAAAGTCGGTACGGTCATTGATCCGGACATGCGCGACGAACTGCATGTAACCGTGGTTGCTACCGGTCTGGGCGCGAAAATCGAGAAGCCAGTTAAGGTGATCGACAACACGGTTCAGGCGTCGTACGCGGCTTCTTCTGCCCAGCAAGCCCCTTCGCGTCAGGAAACCCGTGTCGAGCGTCAGGAGCAACCTGCGGTGAACTACCGTGACCTGGATCGCCCAACCGTGATGCGTAATCAGGCTCAGCACGGCGCGACAGCGGCCGCAAAACTGAATCCGCAAGATGATCTGGACTATCTGGACATCCCGGCTTTCCTGCGTCGTCAGGCTGATTAATGAAATCAATCAGGGGGATTAAGGTGATTGGTGTTCAGCAAAGGTTCGGTCTGCTATTATCGCCAGCCTTTGTTGATACCAGTTCGCAATTTGCGCTGAAGCGGCCAATGCCATGATTAAACAACGCACCCTGAAAAATATTATCCGTGCCACAGGTGTCGGCCTGCACTCCGGTGAGAAGGTCTATCTGACCCTCAAACCCGCGCCTGTGGACACCGGCATCGTGTTTTGTCGTGCAGACCTTGACCCTGTTGTGCAGATTCCTGCTCGCGCGGAAAACGTCGGCGAGACAACGATGTCGACCACGTTGGTCAACGGCGATGTAAAAGTAGACACGGTAGAGCACTTGCTCTCGGCCATGGCTGGCCTTGGGATCGATAACGCCTACGTCGAACTCTCCGCGTCTGAAGTCCCAATCATGGACGGTAGCGCCGGACCTTTCGTGTTTTTGATTCAATCTGCCGGCCTGGAAGAGCAGGACGCGCCGAAGAAGTTCATCCGTATCCTACGTGAAGTGACGGTTGAAGACGGCGACAAGCGCGCCACTTTCGTCCCTTTCGAAGGGTTCAAAGTGAGCTTCGAGATCGACTTTGATCACCCGGTTTTCCGTAATCGCACCCAAAGCGCAAGCGTGGATTTCTCAAGCACTTCGTTTGTAAAAGAAGTCAGTCGCGCCCGTACCTTCGGTTTTATGAGTGACATCGAGTACCTGCGTAAGCACAACCTCGCACTCGGCGGCAGCGTCGAAAACGCCATCGTAGTCGATTCCGATGGTGTACTGAACGAAGACGGTCTTCGCTACGAAGACGAATTCGTTAAGCACAAAATTCTCGACGCCATTGGCGACCTCTACCTGTTGGGTAATAGCCTGATTGGTGAGTTCAAGGGCTTCAAGTCTGGCCATGCACTGAACAACCAGCTGCTGCGTAAGCTGATTGAACAGAAAGACGCATGGGAAGTCGTGACTTTTGAAGACGCCAGCACTGCACCGATTTCCTACATGCGTCCGGTTGCGGCAGTTTAAGTAAAACTTCATTCTCTCGTTTTTGAAGGCCACCCTCGGGTGGTCTTTTTTTTGGGTGCGCTGGGCAGCGCGCTTATCTGAATAACATCCCGTGGGATAAGACGGGTGCCTGAATCACCCGTAATCAGCACACAGGTTTATTATTCAACGCGTTCAATCCCGTCTCATTGATGTTCACGACCCGGTTGCGCCCAGCCTTTTTGGCACGGTACAGCGCCTTGTCAGCAGCACTTAGCAAAGCCTCCTGGGTTTCGCCCGTTTTGGCATAGCGGGTACATGACCCTAGGCTGATGGTCAGCTTTTTATGATCCGGCAATATGGGCGGCATTTGCTCGACGGCGAGACGGATTTTCTCGCACAAAAGGCGAGCGCCCGCTGCTTCAGTTTCGGTAAGTACGACTGCAAATTCTTCGCCCCCATAACGCGCTGTCAGATCAGCAGGTCGACGCACATGGGCCTTGATCACGTGTGCCACTTTACGAATGGCCTCATCACCGGCTTGATGTCCGTAGTCATCATTGAAGGATTTGAACAGGTCTATATCAATCATCACCAGTGACAGCGGCTTGCCCGAGCGCTGCGCTCGGCGCCATTCCAAATCCAGCACTCGATCTAGAGTGCGGCGGTTAGCCAGGCCGGTCAGAGGATCCGTCGAGGCCAAAGCCGCTAAATCGCGCTCGGCATGTTGACGCAAATTGAGTTCGCGAATCAGCAGCCAAGTCAGCCATAGCATGCCCAAGCACAGCAGGAGCGTGACACTGCCGATCAATAGCGCAGTATGTTGCCAATTGTTAAAAATACTGGAGGCTGATATCGCCACCACCACGATGATAGGCAGCCCTTGAATCTGAGCGAAACTGAACAGGCGCTCATGATGATAGATCGCTGACATGGCGACATAACTGCCATAGCGCTCCTTTAAAAATCGGATGAAATTGGGGGCGTTGCTGAGGTCTTGGCCGATGGTCACTTTGCTGGTTAGCGGGTACTGCATCATTAGCGTGCCATCAGTGCTAATCAGGCTGATATTGCTGTTAGGGCCAATGTCCAAGCCTCGAAACAGCTTATGGAAATAGCTCGCTTTCAGTTGTCCGACAGCAACTCCCGCAAATGCACCGTCGGGAGTTGAGATTCTTCGGCTGAGGATGATGATCCATTCATCGGTCTCAGCGTTCGTGCGATATGGGTGACTGATGTATAGCTCGTTGTTTGTGGTGTTCTGGTGAGCGCTGAACCAAGGCTGTTGGCTGGCGTTCTCTGGCGCCCGGCCGCTCGGTTGCGAGTGAGTAATCAGCTTGCCTTGAGCATCCACTACAAAGAAACCAGCTGTAGAAGGTGCTTCATTGCTTCTGTCGAAGAGCAATGACTGCCAAGTCTGGGAGGGCAGTGTCGATAAGTCCTGACTTTGCAGTATCTCGATCACGCTGAAGAGCGCCGAGTCGTAGAGGGAGAAGGTGTTGTGAATATCTCGGTTGATCAGTTGCATGATATTCAGTGCGGAGCGCTTGGCATCTTCTTCGGTATTGCGATACTCCCGAATCAGCAAATAGCTGACGATACCGAGAATGGCAATAATCAATAATGTCGTTGCCCCAATCAGCGTGCGGCGAGTAATGACAGAAGTGCGCGCAAAATATTTAATAGCTCAACCCTCAAGGCTATAAAACGTGCCCACCCCTAGGGTCTGTAGGCATAAGGCCAGCAAACTGCTGGCCTTATGGTCACGATTTAAAAGATGTTGAGAGGATAGTCAACAATTACGCGGTATTCATCGACATTGTTGTCGACTGATTGATAGGCCGCGTTACCACGGTTGGTTGCCCAGCGCAGGGTCAAGCCCAAGTCTTTGGCCTTACCTTCTTGAACCACATACTTGGCCGTCAGATCGCGCTCCCAGTGGAAAGCATTTTTGCCGTCCGGGTTATACCAGTTGCTGTAGCCGATGCTGTTCGGGTCGGCTTTGGTCAGGTCAATTTCACCACGCGAGTACGAAGCACTGGCGGTCAGGCCCGGAAGGCCAAGCCCGGCAAAGTCATAATCGTATTGCAGCTTCCACGAGCGCTCATGCGGGCCGTTGAAATCTGAATACTGTTGGGAGTTATCAAGGTAAACGCTGTCGCCTTGGTTGATGTAGTCAAACGGCGTATTGCCGTTGACTCGTTGGTACACCGCCGTCACGGTGTGCGCGTCAATCCCCACGGCAAAGTGCAGGCTGAAGGTGTTGTTGTTGATAGAGCCCAACAGTGCCTTGCCAGTGTCTTGCGTGTGATAGAAGTGCACGCCCGGGTTCAAGGTGATGCCGTTGCTCAGCGAATGGGTGTAGTCCAGGTCGTAGTAGTACTGGTTCCAAACGTTTTGCAACTGTGAGGCGTACAGGTTACTGGTGACCCCTTCAATGCCGCTGAACGATGCGCCAGCCCAGGTCAGGTGTTTGGTGGTCTGATCATTCAAGTCGCCGTAGGTGGTGGTCAGGCGACGCATACCGCTTTGGTTGTAGGGCTTGTCGTACGTCGCTTGACCGCCTTCCAGCATCCAGCCATCGAAGCTATGGTTGGTCAGGCTAATGCCTTGGAAGGTCTGCGGCAGCATGCGGGTTTCACCGCCTGCGATCACCGGGTTGCTAATAAACAAGTCACCGGCTTTAAGCTCGGTATCAAAGGCGCGAATTTTTAGCGCCGCACCGCCCGACGAAAAGTCAGTAGGGGCTTTGCCATTGCCTCCGCCCACCGGGAGGATGCTGCTACCACTCGTACCACCGCCGCCATCCAGCTTCAGGCCGAGCATGGCATAGGCATCCAAACCAAAACCGACGACACCTGGCGTGTAACCCGAGGCAAATTTGGCGATAAAACCTTGGCCCCATTCCTTGCCATCACGCAGGCCTTGGCCATGGTTGTCATGGTTCATGTAGTAGTTGCGCAGGTGTACATCGAGGCTAGAACCTTCGATGAATCCCTCTTTCGAGGTGTCGTCATCGGCCTGTGCAAACATTGGGATCGTTGCAGTTAATGCGATGAATAAAGGACTGAGTTTGAGAGTGTGCTTCACCAGTGAGTCGCTCCTTTTAAGTGGTGGCAGTTTTTGTATTCTTTGAACATTCAGTTCTTATGGGTCGGCGCTTCGCAGCGGTAACGCCTTTCTTTAAAGCAAAAAAAAGCCGCTATCATAGCGGCTTTTGAAACAATCAGTCACATGCGTACTGTCAGACTGACTGGGTCGGGAAGTTTTTGCACGTGAAACTAGCTGTCTTTAGATTCATCTGCGGCGCTGATTTTCACCTGTGTTTGCTGGGGCTTTGCATCATTTTGAGGGTTGGCTGCGAGTTCGGTTTGTTGCTGTTGAAGGGCAGTTGCGCGGGCTTCATTTTTCGCCACGAATGCAGGCGACTCTTCCGCCATGGCCAAAGGCGACAACCACAGAGACGACAAAACAAAAACGCTGGCGAAACCCATACTGGTAGACATTTCATGACCTTCTTGCAGAGCAAGTGCTGTGTGATGGGCTAAATCTATAGCGCTTACTGCAACTGAAACAGAGTCGATTCGTACAAGGACTATTGCGCCTTGGGTAACAAAGCAGGGCTAAAGGTGGCGCTCAAAACCAAACGCCGCACAACCTCCTACAGGGCTATTTCGATTTTAGACCGGCAAATACAGACCAAATGTATTGTGCCCATCGCCGCTGTGAACAAACACTTCGCCGCCATGCATTTGAGCGATGGCTTTGACGATGGCCAGCCCTAGGCCGTGATTGGCAACGCTGTTATGACGAGAAGCATCCACGCGATAAAAGCGCTCGAACAGGCGCGGTAAATGCTCATCGGCAATCGGTTCGCCCGGGTTGCTGATCCTGATGCTGGCTTGGTGTTCGCCTTGCTCAATCTGCACATCAATCTGTTGGCCAGGCTCTGTGTGTTGCACGGCATTGTTCAGCAAGTTAATCAGCGCCCGGCGCAGATGGGCTTTTTCGATGTTGACGAGCGCGTCGCCGCTGACCTGCACGGTCACTTGGGCGTCTTCGATAATGAATTCCAAGTAGTCCAACGTGGTGGCCACTTCATCGGCCAGCGAGGCTCGGGTCAGTTTGCTGGCTTTGCTGCCTTGGTCGGCGCTGGCCAGAAACAACATGTCGTTGATAATGCTGCGCAGCCGCTCCAGCTCTTCAAGGTTGGATTGCAGCACTTCAAAATAATGCTCCGCTGAACGCCCACGGGTCAGCGCTACTTGGGTCTGACCAATCAGGTTGGTCAGCGGAGAACGCAGCTCATGGGCCACGTCGGCATTGAAGGACTCCAATCGGGTGTAAGCCTGTTCAACCCGGTCCAGTGTGGAGTTGAAGCCGTTGACCAGATGATCGAGTTCCGGTGGCAATGGCGACAGATGCAAGCGCCCAGACAGCCGTGGCGGCTCCAGTTTTTGCGCTTTTTCAGACAGCGTGACCAACGGCCTCAGCCCGATGCGCGCCACCCAATAGCCCAAGGCAGAGGCCAGTAAGACACCAATGATCGCCAAGCTGATGAGGGCCATCAGCAAGTGGTGTTGGGTTTGACGGAAGGTTTCGGTGTCGATACCAATCAAAAAACGCAGCGGCGGGCGCTGTTCTTTCGCCGGAATTTGGCTGATAAGGACTTTAAAAGGGTAAGCCTCGCCGGGCATTTTCAGGTCACGAACGCCCAGCGGGCCTTGGGCAAACTCGCGTATTTGAGCGTCAGGGGCGCCATATTCGTAATGAGGGTCGCTGCTGATAGCCCAAAAACGAATACGTTTGTCTTCTTCACTGAGCAAAGTGAATTTGGAGGTGATTTTGGCCCAGTGCTCAGGAGTGCCAAAGCGATTGATCGAGGACTCCAGTACGCTGAAGCGCGCATCCAGTTCGGCCTCGGGTAACAGATTGATGCCCTTGTCGACTTGTTGATACAGCGCGCCGCCAATCAACACAAACACCAGCAGGGCCACCAGCGTAAACAGCACGCTTAAGCGCAGTGCTATGGAGTTCAAGCGGGTAGTCTGTTTAGACACTACGACGCTCCAGCACGTAGCCCATGCCGCGTATGGTGTGCAGCAACTTATGCTCGAAAGGCCCGTCCAGCTTGGCTCGCAGGCGTTTGATCGCAACTTCGACCACGTTGGCGTCGCTGTCGAAGTTGATGTCCCAAACCATTTCAGCAATCGCGGTTTTAGACAGGATTTCACCTTGGCGGCGGGCCAATACGCTGAGCAGCGAAAATTCCTTGGCGGTTAGATCCAGCCGGGTCCCCGCACGGCTGGCCTTGCGGCTGATGAGATCAATCCATAGGTCATCGACCGTGACGTGCACGGGCTCATGGCCGCCACTTCGACGGGTCAAGGCTTGCAGCCGGGCGACCAGTTCCAGAAACGAAAAGGGCTTACCCAGATAATCGTCAGCGCCTTCGCGTAAGCCACGGATTCGATCTTCAACCCGCTCGCGAGCAGTGAGCATAATCACCGGGGTTTGCTTGCGTGCACGCAGAGCCCGCAGCACGCCAAAGCCGTCCAGCCCTGGCAGCATTACGTCGAGCACAATCACTGCGTAATCGCTTTCGAGTGCGAGGTGCAAGCCTTCGACGCCATCGTAGGCCACGTCCACCGTGTAGCCTTGCTCTGTCAGCCCGCGGTGTAGGTAGTCGGCGGTTTTTTCTTCATCTTCAATAATTAGAACGCGCATAACCTGCCTCAGTGATCCGTCGCCAGTGCGCTGACGGGTTTGGACCGATGGAAGATCCGTTCGAGCCACAAGTATATGACGGGGGTCGTAAACAGCGTCAGCGCCTGGCTCACCAACAACCCGCCGACCACGGCGATCCCTAAGGGCTGACGCAGTTCAGCGCCAGGGCCGTAGCCGAGCATCAACGGCAAGGCGCCGAGCAAGGCGGCGAGGGTGGTCATGATAATCGGGCGAAAACGCGTCAGGCAGGCCTCATAGATCGCAGCCTCAGGGCTCAATCCGCGGGTGCGCTGGGCATCCAGTGCAAAGTCGATCATCAGGATGCCGTTTTTCTTAACGATGCCGATTAACAGCACCAGCCCGATCAGCGCCATGATCGAAAAGTCCTGACCCCATATCCACAGCATCAGCAATGCGCCCAGCCCCGCAGAGGGCAGGGTCGAAATGATCGTGAGCGGGTGCACGAAGCTTTCGTACAGCACCCCCAAAATGATGTACACCGCCACCAGCGCCGCCAGAATCAGCCACGGCTGACTGGCTAGTGAGCTTTGGAAGGCTTGTGCGGCGCCTTGGAAATTACCGCTGATGGTGCTCGGCATGCCGATCTCGTTTTTCGCTTGATTGAGCATCAGCACGGCGTCGCCCAACGCCACGCCGGGGGCGAGGTTGAATGACAGGTTGGCCGCCGGGAACATCCCGTCATGGCTGATCGACAGCGGGCCACTGGTGGGCGCATCGACCCTGGCTACGGCCGAAAGCGGCACCATTTCTCCGCTCAGGGGCGAGCGCAGGTAGAAGTAGTTCAGGCTTTCGGCCTTGCCACGTTGCTGCCTATCGAGTTCCAAAATCACGTTGTATTGGTTGGTTTCAGTTTGGAACTCATTGATTTGGCGCTGACCAAACGCGTCATATAGCGCTTCGTCGATGTCAGCAGTGGTCAGGCCGAAGCGTGCTGCGGCTTTGCGGTCGATGCTGATGTGGGTGATGCTGCCGCCCAGTTGCAGGTCATTAGATAAATCGCGAAAGGCCGGTAGGGTGCGCAGCTTTTCAGTCAGGCGCTGGGTCCAAGTGTTGAGCGTCGCCCCGTCGTTACTTTTGAGCACGTACTGGTACTGACTGCGGCTCGGCCCGGAGCTGAGGTTGATGTCTTGACCGGCGCGCAGGTACAGCACAATACCCGGCACCTTGGCCAGTTGTGGGCGGATGCGGTCAATGAATTCGCTGGCCGACACATCGCGGTCGCCGCGCTTTTTAAGGGCGATCCAGAAGCGGCCATTGGCGATGGTTTGGTTGCTGCCCGTCACGCCCACCGAGTGCGAAAACGATTGCACTGCCGGATCGGCGCCGACGATGTTGGCCAATGCCAAGTGCTTTTGCGTCATGTCCGAGAACGAAATATCTGAGGCGGCTTCACTGGTGCCCAGCACGAAACCGGTGTCTTGAACCGGGAAAAATCCCTTGGGGATCACCACGTACCCAGCAATGGCCATCATCAAGGTCAGGCTGAACACGCCCAGCATCAACCGCTGATGGGCGAGGGCGTATTTCAAACCTCTGTCATAGCGGGCCAACAAGCGCTCACCAAAACCAAGCTTACCGTCGGGGTGGTGCGCAGGCGCGCGCATGAACAACGCGGCCAACGTCGGCGCGAGAGTCAGCGACACCAGCACTGAGATCAAAATAGTTGAGGTCGCGGTCAGGGCGAACTCTTTAAACAGTCGCCCGACCACACCGCCCATAAACAGCAGCGGAATAAACGCCGCGACCAGCGAGAGGCTAATCGAGACTACGGTGAAGCTAATCTCGTTGGAGCCTTTGATCGCCGCATCGCGCATGCTTTCGCCGGCTTCGAGGTGACGATGGATGTTCTCGACGACCACGATCGCATCGTCGACCACAAACCCCACGGCCACCACAATCGCGACCAGCGTCAGGTTGTTCAGGCTGAATCCAAGTACATACATCAGGGCAAAGCTGGCGATCAGCGATACACCCAGCACCGCAGACACAATCAGGGTGGCCGACCACTGACGCAAGAACAGCGCCATCACCGCGACCACCAACAGCACGGCGATCAGCAAGGTGATTTCCACTTCATGCAAAGAGGCGCGAATGGTTTGGGTGCGGTCAATCAGTACAGAGACGTCGACCGAGGCCGGGAGCATGGCTTGCAGGCCAGGCAGGGCGGCCTGAATCCGATCAACAGTGTCGACAATGTTGGCGCCCGGTTGGCGCGAAATCACCAGGTTGACTCCCGGGCGTTGCCCAGACCAAGCCTGTACGTAGTCATTTTCAGCGCCATTGATGACCCGCGCCACGTCGCGCAATTGCACCGGCGCGCCCTCTTTGTACGACACGATCAACTGGCCATACTCGTCGGCGTTAAACAGCTGGTCGTTGGTCGACAGGGTGGAGATGCTGGTGGGGCCATACAGCGCGCCCTTGGCCAAGTTAAGGCTGGTGCTTTGCAGGGCCAAACGAATATCGGCCAAGGTCAGGCCGATAGCAGCCAGTTTATCGGCGCTGGCTTGGACCCTGATCGCCGGGCGTTGTTGACCCGTGATGTTGATTTGCCCCACGCCTTCGATTTGGCTGATTTGCCGCGCGAGCAGGGTTTCAACGTAATCGCTGAGTTCGCTGCCGGGCATCAGCAAGGAGCTGACACTTAGAATCAGCACCGGGCTGTCGGACGGGTTGACCTTGCGCCACGTGGGCAGTGTCGGCATGTCTTTAGGCAGCTTGCCTGAAGCGGTATTGATCGCGGCCTGAACCTCTTGCGCCGCGGTGTCAATGCTTTTTTCGAGGGTAAATTGCAGGGTCAGGGTCGTCGAGCCCAGTGCGCTGCTGGACGTCATCTGGGTCATGCCGGGGATGGCGCTGAACTGCACTTCCAGCGGCGTGGCCACTGACGAAGCCATGGTGTCCGGGCTGGCGCCGGGCAGTTGAGCCGCCACTTGTATGGTTGGGAATTCAGCTTCGGGCAGCGGCGCGACAGGCAAGCGGGTAAAGGCAATCAGGCCCAGCAGTACGAGAGCGAAGGTCAGTAGAACGGTGGCAATGGGGTGGTCAACGCACCACGCCGAGAGTGAACGGCTAGGGCTCATGGTTGCACCGGTTGTACGTTAGCCAAAGCAGGTTCGCTGATGACTTCTATTCGCGAGCCGGGTTTGAGTCGCGATTGGCCATCACTGACCAGCGTATCGCCTGCATTAACACCGCTGACGATGGTGCGCGTCGTGTCTTGATAAAGCACCTGCACGGGCACCGTTTCGACTTCATCGCCGTTGACGCGGTACACGAAGTAGCTGTCCAGCCCGCGTTGCACCACTTGCGGCGGCACCACCAGTGCGCCTCGATCCAGCCCGGTTTGCACCTCAACATTTACTAATTGCCCTGGCCAGAGCGTATGCGTGGGGTTGTCGAACTGCGCTTTGATCTTGATCGTGCCGGTAGTCGCGGACACTTGGTTGTCGATCAGGCTCAGGCGACCTTCGCCTAGCGGTGTAGCACTGTGCTGCGAATCACCCAGAAAGGCTTTAACGGACGCCGGGTGTTTGGCGCTAAGCAAGGTATGCAAGGTGGGCAACCATTGCTGCGGCAGCGAAAACTCAACCGCAATCGGATCCAGTTGAGTCACGGAAAACAGCCCCTGCGTGTCGCTGACCCGCAGGAAATTCCCCGGATCCACAGCTCGGATCCCCACGCGACCTGTCACCGGGGAGTGAATCTGGGTGTATGACAATTGCACTTGTGCCGCCTCAATGGCCGCCTGATCACCCTGCGCCGTTGCTTTTAGCTGATTAACCAGTGCTTGTTGTTGATCGAGGGTTTGCTTAGACACGCCGTTATCGGCACTTAACAACTGATAACGCTTGAGGTCGATCTGCGCGCCTTGGAGCTGGGCCTGATTTTGCTGCTGCTGGGCCTTGGCTTGATCCAAGCTGGCGCGGATGGAGCGATCATCCAGCGTTGCCAGTAAATCCCCGGTCTGGACGGTTTGCCCTTCCGCAACCTTCACCTGGGTCAGAATGCCGTCAATTTGTGGGCGAATGACCACGCTGTGCAACGACAAGGCGGCACCAATCGCGCTGGCGGTGCGGGGCACATCTTGCTGCACAACGTGGATAACCCGCACCGGAACGGGTGCAGCGGCCACCGATGCTTTGGTGCCGGGATGCTTGAGATACCAGATGCCGGCGCCAATCAGAACAACCACCACTGTGACGAGCACTATTTTTTTTGTGTGAATGCGCATGCCGGATAAACGCCGTGTGCGTGGGTAGGGGAGGCTAGGGTTATAGCGCTTCAATCCAGTCAGGAAAGTGACTGCAAACTGACATTACGGACAGGTAGATAAAAATACGGTGATCACCGTCAAGAAAGACTCGCCCACGTCGATAAATCTCTAAAGGGAGCGCTCAAGCGCCCTCATTCAGAGTGTGCCAATAATGAAAACGATCGCGCTGGGTTGTATGGCTTGCACGCTGTTACTGCTCTCTAACGAAGGTGATGCGCAGTCGCTCACCCGCAGTGGGGTAATCCACTTCCATGGGGCTATTGTTGAACCGTCTTACGAGATTTCACCGGCCACGACGCTGAGCGTTAGCGCATCCACAGAGTTGATTGAGGTCGAGCCGGGCGTCGTCATTGCCGTTAACCGAGCCTTTCGAGGCGCTAATGGCAGTGAACCGGTTTTTTCAACGCGCTTCGAAGCGCTTAAAGAAACGCCACCGTCCGACACAAAACTGTCTGAAGGCAAGCGGGGTGTGCTGACTATTTCCTACCGGTGACTGCTCTGCGGATAGATCGGGCAGGTATACTGCGCGGCCTTGCGCCAACTGGCCGATCATCATCCCGTTATTCGGAGCTTTCATGACAACTCCTACACCACCGACTGCTCCCGATGCCGTGAGCGACGACGCGACTGAAAACGACGCGACTGTGGCAACCCCGCAAAAAGCGGTGATTCCTGCGTTCACCTTTCCCTTCAAGCCTTCTGAGTTTGCTAAGAACCAAGCGAACACCAAAGGCCAGACCCATTACAAAAAAGGTGAAGGCCACGGCCACACTAAAACCCCGGGCGCAGCGCCTCCTGGGACTCGTCGCTCCATGGGCAAGCGCTGAGTGTTGAAGGCTTAAACCGCTTCGCGCAGTACCTTCTGCATGCCGTGCTTACGATAAAGCTGACGGGCGGGATGATTGTGTTCCATGACTTTAAGGTCTACGCAGGCTTCACCGCGCTGTTTGAACGCGTCGAACACCTGGTTAAGCAGGGCGCTGCCCAAACCGTGCCCCTGTAAACGAGGATGCACCACCAGATCCTTGAGGTAAGCACTGGTCCAAGCCAAGGCCACGCCGATCACCTCGCCGTCGAGCAGGCAGATAAAACACAGTTGCGGGTCGAATTCGGCATCATGCAAGCCGTTTTGCTGCCACTGCTCCAACGGCTCGACATGGCCCTGACCCGCGGCATACCCCAAGGTTAGAAGCGCATGTATTTGAGGTAGCAGCCCTTGGCTGAAATGGCATAGCTCAATACCCTCTGGCCATTGCGGGGGAGGCAGCGGCTGGCGCAGGTATTTACGCATCAGCAGGCAATACTCAGTCATGGCGTTCAGTCGCTTTGCTCTGCCACGGTACGCGCGGCAAGGATCAGGCTGTGGGTCAGCTCGGGTGACGAGAACTTGGTCAGCACCGCGTTGGCCCCGGCCGAACGGGCTTTTTCGCTGTTCATCGCGCTGTTGAGCGAGGTGTGCAATAGCACGTAAAGGTGCGCAAAATCAGGGGTTTCGCGCACGGTGCGGGTAAAGGCGTAACCATCCATCTCGGACATTTCGATGTCTGAAACCAGCACATTGATTTGCTCCGGCGTGCCGTGCAGTTCCAGCAAGCGGTCGATGGCTTCTTTGGCGCTGCGGGCGGTGTGGCAATGCAGACCGAGATTGCGCAGGGTCATCACCGATTGTTGCAACGCCACTTGGCTGTCATCGACCACCAAAATCCGCGCTTTAGCTAGCAGTTCGGCGTCTTCACGGCTCAGGGTTTCAGTGTGGGGTTCTATCCGTGCTGGTGTGATGCCGTGGATGACTTTTTCGATGTCTAACACCTGCACCAGAGCGCCATCCACCTGAGTCACCCCGGTGATGAACGACCGTTTGCCCGAGCCGTAAGGTGGAGGGCGAATATCCGTGCTCAGGCAATGCACAATTTTACTCACGGCTTGCACGTGCAGCCCCTGCTTGGAGCGACTCACATCGGTCACGATCAGGCAACCGCCGTCTGGGTCTAGCAGGGGTTGTTCGCCAATCGCCCGGCTCAGGTCGATAACGGATAACGACGCCCCACGTAACACGGCAATCCCTTTCACATGCGCATGGGATTCGGGCATTTTGGTCAGCGGCGGGCAAGGAATGATCTCGCTGACTTTTAGCAAATTGATTGCCATCAGCTTGCCACTGCGCAATGTGAACAGCAGCAAAGACATCGAGTCAGCGCGGGCGTGGGTGGATGACATAAACACCTTCTGTGATGGGGCAGCGATAGTCGGTTATCGACCTTGAGGCGAAATCCTGTAGAGCTGCCGTAGGCTGCGATCAAACAAAAGATCGCAGCCTACGGCAGCTCCTACGCAAAGCAGAAGCAGCGCCGAGTGATGAATTGTAGGAGCTGCCGCAGGCTGCGATCTGTTGAGCGTTCTAACAGGCTTTGGCGCTATTAATGCACGGCTACACGTGTTTCAACCCTAGGCGCTTGGCCATTCGCCCGAGATTTGCTCGGTCCAGCCCCAACTCTCTGGCAGCGCTGGCCCAGTTATGGTGATGGCGCTCAAGGCAAGCACTGATCAACTGGCGCTGGTAATTT
This sequence comes from Pseudomonas endophytica, assembly GCF_001411475.1. Lineage (GTDB taxonomy): Bacteria > Pseudomonadota > Gammaproteobacteria > Pseudomonadales > Pseudomonadaceae > Aquipseudomonas > Aquipseudomonas endophytica. The sequence continues at coordinate 15,109 of NZ_LLWH01000239.1, forward strand.
TCGGTCGCTTGTCGCAAGTCGCCTATCACTTGGGAGGCTAGCACTGGCTCTATCGCCGCCGGGCCTTCAAGAGGCGTCGGTAAGTCTAGGTCTGCGGGCGTTAGGGTCAAGATACGCGGCCGAACTTTGCAGTTACCCAACGCTTTTAGGGTGCTGCGGCCGATTAAATGCTCCAGTTCACGGACATTGCCCGGCCATGAGTAATGCAGCAGCGCGGCCTGCGCGTCCGGGCTCAGGCGTAAGCTGCCCAAGCCCAAGCGCGAGCGGTTTTGCTCCAGAAAGAACCCACTTAGCAGCAGTACGTCGCGCCCGCGCTCGCGCAACGCGGGCACATTGAGTGGGTACACGCTCAAGCGGTGATAAAAATCTGCGCGGTAGCGCCCGCTGCGGACTTCTTCCGCGAGGTCACGATTGGTCGCGGCAATCAGGCGCACATTCACCTGATGTTCTTGATCTGAGCCTAAACGCTGCAACTGCCCGCTTTGCAGCACCCGCAGCAGTTTCGCTTGTACGGTGAGTGACAATTCGCCCACTTCATCCAAAAATAACGTGCCGCCATTGGCCAATTCAAACTTGCCTCGGCGGTCGTTGGTTGCGCCGGTAAAGGCGCCGCGTACGTGGCCGAACAACTCGCTTTCTACCAGCGTATCGGGGAGGGCCGCGCAGTTCAGGCTGATCATCGGTTTATCGGCACGCCG
>NZ_LLWH01000240.1 GCF_001411475.1 Pseudomonas endophytica
GGATGTGCTGACCGGCTATCGGGCGGGCCACCACGCGGTCGAAGCCCACGCGCTATCGCTCGCACCTCTGGCTAGGCAACTACCGTTAGGCGACGTCGATAGCCTGATACGCAACCGGCCCGACGTGGTGCGCGCCGAGCGCCTGCTGGCGGCGAGCACTGAAGACGTCGGAGCCGCAACCGCGGAACTGTACCCGCGCCTTAACCTAGGTGGCTTTATCGGTTTCTTCGCGTTGCGAGGCAGCGACATAGGCAGCGCATCACGCGCATTCGAGATTGCCCCCAGCGTCAGTTGGCCAGCATTGCACTTAGGTAGCCTTCGTGCTCGGCTGCGCGCTTCGCAGGCGTTGGCGGACGGTGCTTTAGCCCGTTATGAACAATCGTTACTGCTAGCGCAGGAGGAGGTGCAGCACGCGGTCACTCAGCTCACGCAGCAGCAGACGCGCTTGGCATCGCTACTGCAATCGGCCACCCACAGTGCCGCGGCACTCGATATCGCGCAGAGTCGTTACCGCGCAGGGTCGGGCAGCTACATGGCGGTGCTGGAAAATCAGCGCGCACTGTACGAGATTCGCCAAGAGCTGGCTCAGGCAGAAACCGCTTCGTATATCCATGTCATTGCCCTCTACAAAGCGCTGGCTTGGGGCTCGAACAGCCGCGCACCCACCTTTGTGGCCTCTATGTAGTGGGGCCGCGATTTCTCACACACGCTCTTCTTTATCCGTTGGGGCCAGCAGTTCGGTTCGGGTCAGGTACGGCACTTTGCCGGAAGGCACCAGTGTGGCGGCCGCTTCTAAATGAACATCCTGATCATCGAAGAAGATATGCGGGTTGAAGGCGGTCAGCACTTTGGCTTTGCCTACGCCGCCAAGAAAAAAAGCTTCATCAACGTAAACGCCCCAGGCACGTAGGGTGTTGATAACACGCATTTCCGAGGGTGAGTTGCGTGCCGTGACGATGGCGATTCTGATGGGGGAATCTTTGCTACCCGTGGGCAGGCGCTCTTGCAACTTGGCAAGTTTGATCAACAGGCTGGCGTAAGGCCCTTCGTCCATGGGCGTGTGTTGAAGCGCATCTTCTTGGGCTTGGAAGGCGTCTAAGCCCTTGGTCTTGTAGACCAGTTCACTGGCGTCGGAGAACAGCACGGCGTCTCCATCGAAGGCGATGCGCACTTGGCCATCGGGGATTTGAGGCGCGTTGGCCGGTGGCGCCGTGAGGATCGCCGCCGCGCATCGTCTGGAATCAATGACCTTTTGCGCATCTTCCACGTTGGTGGTCAGAAACAGGTCAACGTCGAAGGCGTCGATGTAATCGGCCACCGACTCGCCGCCGGTAAAGGCCGAGCGGGTAATTGCCAACTGGTCACGACGAATAGTCTTGAGTACGCGGATGCCGGTGTCCGGGCTATTACGTGACATCACCACGACTTCGACCAGCGGCGATTGGTCAGCGCTTTTTCGATGCCGGTTAAGGTCCAGCAGGGCTTTGACCAAGTAATAACCGGTACCCGGCATTAGCGGCTCGTCTTCACGCTCCTGCATGTAGCGGCGGTACTTGTCGATCACACTGGCAGGATCGGCTTCGAGCCCGTCCTTAAACATCTGGTCGGACTCACTCATGTCGAACAAGGCGGTAGCGGAAATACCGACGACCAAGGTGTTGCTTAGATCAAATGCCATAGGGTTTCCTAAATGCCGCTTCGCGTCTGCTGATGCGTCGAGGATAGTCGATTTACGGCTGTTATTGCGGTGTAAGGCCATGTGTTTGGCGTCGACGGTCAATGCTTGATTACTCGCGATCCTTCAAAGATCAAAGGATCGCGAGCAAGCTCGCTCCTACACATTTTTGGTGGGCGCAAACCCCGTAGCAGTCGACCTTCCGTCAATAAAAACTCTTCAAGCCTACGAGCACTCCAGCCCCTGCTGATTTCGATCCGATTTTCATACCGATACCGTGCGGCGCTCTCCCATAGGAAGGCGCCCAATGGCTAGCAAGCAAGGCGTGACGCAAACATTACGGCGTATCGGCGGCGATGGCGGCCAAGGGGAATCGTATTTCGATGACATGACCCCTGCCGAACTCAAAGCGCGAGCAGACGGCATCAAGGCCTACGAAGCTATTCAGGCCCGGCAAGACGCCTACATGGAGCGACGCCGGGCGGAGGCTGCGGCAGAGCAACATCAGCCGAGGCCTGAGCGCCGAGGCTGCGTATTCGCCAAGTGCAATAAACTCCCAGATGCCGTTATCAACTACACCGACCCTTCGGGCTTCGTGCCCGTCGACAGCTTAAGCGATTACGGCAACTTCGCGATTTTGGGGGCGCGACAAGCAGACAGCACCGGGTTAGCAGCACTGGAAAAAATCAGTGGCTCGGTGCCAGCCGGTATTGGGGGGTTGGCCTTAAGCAGTACAGCTACTGTGACAGCGGGCACTGGAACGGCTGCCTCTGGAGCTGCCGCAGCCACCGGCGGAGCAATGCTTGGCGCGTTTTTGGTGGGTGTGGTTGCCCTTTTCTGGCCTTCCTCACTGGCTGATAGCTCGCTCTACACCGAAGATCAACTGCGCTCACTCAAGAAAGCCCGAACCCGAATGCGCATGTACGTTGAGCCGCAGGCAGATGGTTCGCTCAAAGGCTATGGCTTCTACACCGGCCAAAAACCCGAGTGGGAAATGATCGACGTCATCCAGTTCAGCCTGCGCGGTTCGCAGCACGTGGCCGACTTTGGAGACGGCATCGAGTTGATCTGGACGCCCGCGGTCAACCCCCAAGACACCTTGGGCATTCCATCATTAAAAGGCGCGCCAGCGACCCCGCACATCTGGATCTATCCACCGACCAAAGCCGCCGACACCCTCATCGTCAACCCGGTTTACCCACCGGATTACAAAGACTTCATCCTAGTGTTCCCGGCCGACTCAGGGGTATCGCCGCTTTATATTGTGTTGAATGTGCCGCGCAAGGGGGTTACTGAGCCGGGTCATTCGTACCACTCGGCGCCCAAGACAGAAGCTATTACCGGTTTCAATGGCCTCATTAGAGTAAAGGGCAAGACGCCTAAAATCGGTGGTGGTGGTACTCGTGATCGCTGGATAGATTCCAAGGGGAAACGGGTCTATGAATGGGATTCAAGACACGGGGAGCTTGAGGTTTATCTAACAAGCGACGGTAGTCACTTAGGCTCTTTCGATCCTATTACCGGCGAGCAGATGGGGCTTCCTAAAACCAATCGAAATATAAAAAAATATCTGTGAGGTGAGGAATGGGGTTAACAGTTGAGCTTTCTTGGTACGACAAAAAAACGGAATTTATGGTGGAGGACGAAACGTCAGATGATTTGGGCAACGATGTCAGTATCGTAGAAGCGTTAAACTTATCAACAGAGCACGACGTCAATAACGGCTGCTTTGATATTAGTCATCAATGGATCATCGTATTGCAGCCATTATTTAGGCATCGTATAGATTTAAACGCCTTCGACTATCAAGTTTCATTTAATTATAAAAAAACACCTTAGTAAAAACCGAACAGATCTGTATTCGACTGTCGCCTAGCAACAGGAGAATAGAGCCATGAAGTATGTAATCGAGGTTTTCGACAAATCTACAGAGTTACTAATTTATGAGTTTTTGATACCGGCGAGGAATGACGAAGACGTCAAAGAAATTATGGCATGGACAACTGAGCAGCAAGGGTGGGAAGGGTACGATCTGAGGGCTGATCAATTAGAAGCACTTGAAAAACTCGTGAACGAAAAATTCGACACCTTGGCTTTTGATTTTCAGCTCACTGTTAATGCATAACGAGCTTTTACCGCGATCTTTTTAAAGATCAAAAGATCGCGAGCAAGATCCAACAACGCAGGGTGTGGGTGTTTAATGTTTATAGGCTCCAGAATCCACCCTGTAGGAGCTGCCGAAGGCTGCGAGCTTGAGATCTTAAGATCGCGAGCCAAGCGGGCTACCGGTTGGGGTTTAGAACGCTTGCAGGCACAAGTCGTCAATCACGGCTTTGCTCATGTCGCATAGGTAATGCGACGCCCAAGCATGACGTTCGCCGTCTTTTTCTAGTGCGGCATCCAGCGCCAGCTTTTTAGCGCAATACAATAAGGCCGAAACGTGTTCCAACGCTTGGCGCAAAGGTACATCGGGGTTAACGCGAAAGAGTTCGTGGCTATCTTTGCCGCAAGGACCGAAGGTGACGGCGCCAAGGGTTTTGATTGAAGAAGAGGTGGTCATTGAGCGTGCTCCTAATTGGGTTATGAGCTGTCGCTTTTGTTTCCAGGCAAAAGGTGACAGCTGTACGCAGGCTGGAAACCGGGACAATTAGGAAACCCGGCAGGCCCGAAGACCTCCCGCGCACAGCCGTCATAGATGAAGGCTGACGCACAAAAAACGCCAATACCCTGAAGGATGAATGGCGCCAAAGGGCGTAATTGTTATCCGGGATTCCAGGCCCGACCACTGTTTTTTTCAGTGACGGCACACAGTACGCCCGCACTCAACACCCAGAAGCCATCCATTGCCGCAGTTCACGTAGGAACCCGCGCTTTTATGCGCCTGCCTCTTGAGCTGTGTATGCGAACAGCCTACTCAGGCAATTGAGTTTTTGGTTTGAGGCCGCTTACCTGCAATAGCGGCACCTCGGTTTATCTGATAACCGAGGGCTGCTATTGCGGGCTAGCTCGCTTGCGTCGTTAGAGGCGGTCGGGACCGTTGCCGAAGCGGGTCTCCATCAGGGTAATGAAGTCTTCTAGGCTCATTTTCTGGCCATTGAAGTCGACTTGACCTGCTGCGTAGTTGAGCGATGCCAAGATGTTGTTGCCCTCTACTTTCGCTAGGCCCGTTTGTACCGCCATAACGCCCGCCATTTCGCTGTACGCGTTGGCCGTTTGCTCAATGACTTGAGGGTTAGTCTGGCCGGCCAGCTGTGCCTGAACGGTCGACAGATCGGCAATCATCGGTTTGGACAACACCAATTTGGCATCTAATGATGTCAATACTTGTTGGGTTAGCTCGACCGGAGGCTGCTCGAAGGTCGTCGGCGAAGCGAGGTTGGCACTCACGTTGAAGTCACTTTGGCCATTGGCCGTTTTGATCGTGAACTTCTCCAGCGCCAGCTGTGGTTTGGCCTCCAACATTTTTTTGACGTCGACTTGCATCTGCGTCTGTTCAGCTTGGGTCAATGGCGCGAAGGTCGTTGTACCGTCAGCTTGAGTCTGGGCTTTGCTCTGATAGAACGCCAAGAGCGACTGCATGGCCGGAATGTCTAGGCTGCTAGCCGTCATGATAATTTGCGCGCTGCCCACAGGTTTGTCGTCCAACGTGAAGTCGCCCACGCTGTAAGAGAGACGCCCGGACATCAGGTCACCTTTGGCCGAGGCAGAACCCGCATATTCAAAGTTTTTAACCTTGGCGACTGACTGACGCTCGCCGAACGTCAGTTGAGCTTCACTCAATTCCAGTACGTTCTGGCCTAAGTAAAAACCAAAGGCGCTCTTGTTCAGATCACTGGCTAGGGTCAGCCCATTGAGTTCGATTCGTGCACGCGGCTTACCCGGTGTGGTGCTCACGAATTCCAGGTGATCCATGTAGCCTTTGCCTTTGACATTTTGCCCGTCAGCGTCGGACTGTGCGTTCATGGTTAAGCCGGAGAAAACGAAGTTGGCGTTTTCGTCGAGCTTGGCTTCAAGAGGCAGCAACGTCAGGTCGCCGTCTACAGAGCGGTTGTAGCCAATGGTTACCTGGCCCTTGAGTGGAGACTGATCTTTGGCCGCGGCAAACCACTTTTCTGTGAACGGCGTTTTCACCAGCGAGTAATTGCTGGTCGCCATCACTGGCATCCATTTGAGGGTTTTGATCCGCGACCACGGCAAAGGGCCATGCTCGATGTGGTCTTCAAACAAAAACACCATGGGCTGCTTGCCCATGTCTGTGTCGTCTTGGATATCGACACGATAGTGCGCAGTGCTGGTGTACAGGTGGCGTTCAAATGAAGCCAGCTCAATTGTGGCGCGGGTCGTGGTGCCTTGGAGTTGTTGCGCCAGCTCTACGTTGGCCTGCTCTAGAGATTTCTGAAGCTCACCCTCAAGTTTGGTTCCGGTGTACCACGCGCCTGCGGTATTCAGAACCCCAACGGTGATAACGATCCCTGCCAGTACGCCTAATGGTTTGTTCATTAATTGACCCGTTCAATGTCCGTTGTGTTGAAAGTTGTGCGGTCTTTACTGAGCCCGTCGTGGACTCAAAAGTGGCAGCAGGTTAACACCCGGAACCCGGCGACGCTGTTTTTCAGTGGTAGCAGGGGGAGGAGAAAGCAGGTGCTACTTAGCCAGACTGATGGGCTTGACCCGCTCAAACAGTAGCTCTCAGAGCGTGCCCGCACGCTCGAACCTAAGCATGCGGACATGTCCTACACCACTAATAGCGCAATCCTTATGCCTCGACAGCTAGTGCTGATCTGATATGAGCCCAAGGACTACTTATGGTTCCGCAGTGTTCGAGGGTTGAACACGCCCACTTTCCCAGCCGCCACCCAGAGCCAAGAACAGGTCTATCTGGCTCATCGCCACTTGCGTGTTGGCGGCGGCCAATTGAGCCCGCACATCGGTGTAGGTACGCGTCGCTTGAAGGTCTGAGAGGAAGGATTCGCGCCCAGCGGAAAAAAACTGATGGGTCTGGTCAGCGGCCGTTTTGGCTGAAGCATCCGCTTCGGCCAATGCATCACGGCGCTGGAGCGCTGCAGTGTATTGCACAAGGCTGGTCTGGGTTTCGCGAACAGCGTTTAACACCACGCCATCAAAGGTTGCCAGTGCGCCTTGGGTAGCGGCTTCTGCTTCGCGGATCCGCGCTCTCGAGCCATTGGTGGGGATGGTCCAGCTTAGCAACGGGCCAAAGCCCCAACGGTTGGCCGCAGGCTTACCCAAGTTGTCTATCATCCCGACCGTGCCAATGCTGGCGCCGATGCTGATGTCCGGGTACAGCGAGCCCGTGGCGACGCCGATTTCGGCTGTTGCGGCGGCCAAGTGGCGCTCTGCTTGGCGAACATCCGGGCGGCGCTTGAGCAACGTAGCACCGTCACCTACGGGCAGTAATTGCGCAATGTGCGGCAGCTCTGCGCAAGTGGCTACGTGCGCGGGTAGTTGGTCTAGGGGTTTGGCCAGCAGCATGGACAAACGAAACAGCCCGGCTTGGCGCTCGGCTTCGTAGCGCGGCAGTTGCGCACGCAACGATTTAACTTGGGTTTCAGAGCGTGTGACTTGGGTTTCATCGCCTCGCCCGGCATCACGCAGACGCTGAGTCAGTGCGGTGGTTTGCGCTTGAAGTTTTAGCGATTCGTTGGCAATGCCAAGCTCTTCATTGGCCGCGCAAACTTGGACGTAAGCGCGTACCACGTCAGCTACCACGGTGATGCGCGCGGTGTCAGCAGCCGCTTGCGTGGCATCGGCATTGGCTTGTGCCGCTTCAATGCCTCGCTTTAAGGTGCCCCACAAGTCGAACTGGTACGACGTGCTGATGCCGAGATCTCCGACGTTAGCCACCGGTACTTTGTCTGCGAGCAGAAAGGCTTCGCCGGACTCTTGAATACGTTGTGCACCGGCTTTTACCGAGGCGCTCCAACCGCCGGCAGATTCCGCCTGTTCAATCTGAGCCCGTGCCCGCGCCAAGTTCGCAGCCGCAACTCGCAAGTTGGTGTTGGAGGCCATTGCCTCGCGCACCAACTCATTGAGTGTCGGGTCTTGATAGAGCTTCCACCAATCGCTGGGCACCGGCGCAGAGACGACGTTGGCGCCCTCACCCGCCAACTCACCTTGCAAGTCAGAGCGCTGCAGGGCCGCGTCTTTGGGCAGGTGATAGTCAGGCCCAACCATCTGGCAGCCGGACAGCAGCAACCCGAGCCCTACGGCTGCTAGGCGAACAGCTTTCATTGCGCAGTCTCCTGAACCGGCTTGGTTTTGGGTGAGTCGGAGATGATGGAAACCGTCGCGGTGCGTCCGGCGATCATGCGGAAGTCTGCGGGCACATCATCAAAGGCGATACGCACCGGAATCCGTTGCGCCAGCCGCACCCAACTAAAGGCAGGGTTAACGTTTGGCAGCAGATTTTGACCACTGGTGCGGTCGCGGTCTTCGATACCGGCCACGATGCTTTCTACGTGGCCACGCAAGCGAGCGTCGTCACCGATCACACGAATATCAACGCTTTGGCCCACATGGATGCCGTCGAGTTTAGTTTCTTCGAAATAGCCATCTATATGGAAAGAGCTACTGTCGACGATTGATAAAACGGGCCGCCCCGCTGTCACGAACTCGTTAACCCGCGGTGCACGGTCGTTAACGTAGCCATCAACCGGGCTGCGCACCACGGTGCGATCAAGGTTGAGTTGCGCACTGTCGACGGCCACTTCGGCTTCCGTCAGTGCGGCTTGGGCGCGCATTTCTCGCGACTGGCTTTCTTCCAGTTGCTCACGCGCAACGAGGTTGCCCAGGCCACGGTTACGTCGATTTTCACGCTGGGCTTGAGCCAATGTTTCTTTGCGGTCGGCAACGGTCGCCTGCGCCTGACGCAATGCCAGCTTGAAGCGGTCTTGGTCGATAACGAATAAGACCTGATCTCGCGTCACAAGTTGGTTGTCGCGCACCTCTACTTGCTTGATGAGGCCCGAAACATCAGGTGAGATTTGCACCACGTCAGCACGGATGTGGCCATCACGCGTCCAGGGGGCAAACATGTAATACATGGTCATGCGCCAGACCACGACGCAGGCAAACGCTACCACCAATAAAGTGAGAACAACGCGGCCCAAGGTCAGTAAAGGTTTTTTCATGTCATCAGATATCGACTAAACGAATCCACAACGCCCAGCAGCAGAGCGTAGAGACCAACGTTGAACAAAGCCCGGTGCCAGACCAAGCGGTAAAAGTGCAGACGCGTAAGTACCGCGTGAACCACTAAAAACAGTAAGTAGGTGATGCCCATCAGTACCAAGAGCGTAGGCAGAAAAACCCCGCTGATGTCGATGTCTCCGATCATAGCGGCGCTCCATCAATACCTTGGACATGCGGGTGTTGCAGATCATCGTTATCCACAATGAATTCGACACCCGGCAACAGTGCTAAACGCAAACCGCTAAGGGCATGTAGCAGATGGATCCGTGCCTCGCTCTGATCTTGCAGCGCGTTTGCATTGAGCGCCCGACGGGTTCGGTCCAAGGTCATTTGCAAGCCACTCGGAATAGGAAGGCGCTCTCCGGTTTTCAGGCAGTCGCGAAAGTAATCGCCTACATCACTGACGACCTGACGCAGTAACAATTGCGGCCCGCCAGTCACCCGTGGTGCGTAGGCCAGCAAGTCTAGGAGGTTAAGCGCAACACGTAGTTCACGCAAAGCAACACCGGTGTCTTGCCCGGTCATGGCCAGCCGCGGAAGGTGCTGCATCAAACGGTCGAGCATTTGCGCACCCATGTGTCGGTGTTTCGCCAAGGTCGCGGGCTTGGTCAGCCTGACAATGTCGCGCCAGCTGAAGCGGGTCAGTCGTTTAGCTGCCAGCTCCGCACCAAAAGGCCGTGCAATTAGGGTCCAGATAAAAGCAAAGAGCAGCCCAATAGGACCTGCCAAGTTAGCGTTTAAGAACACCTGAAAGTCAGCGTCGTAAGCCCCCTGAATGCTGATGAATGACGCGGTGTTGACGATAGTCAGCAAGGTGCCGAGATAAAAGCGCGGCTGGACCGTAAGGGTGCCGACGCAAATAAACGGTACGGCGAATGCGAGCACCAACATGGGGAAATCGTGCAGGTTGGGCAAGATCACAAACAGGTACAAGCTGGCAAACAGGACGGAGAGCGAGGTCCAGAAAAAGAACCGGTAAATCTGCGGTGCCGGATCGTCCATGGCCGCGAAGAAGCTGCAGGCAACGGCCGCCAAAATGACCGCGCTGGCGCCGTCAGTCCAGCCCAAGAGGATCCACAGCACACAGGCGACAACAATCGCCGTCACGGTGGAAAACGCTGAGTAGAGCATCAGACCGCGATCCAGAAACGGCGTCAGTCGACCGAGTCGCCAGTGCCGGTAAACCGCTCGCCAAACGTCTTGATTGCCTGTTGCAATGGCTTGTTGCAAGCTGCGGCAGTCTTGCCACAAGTCGATCCACTCGCCCAGTCGATAGAGCACGTTGGAGAGTAATAATTGGTGCCGATCATCCAAGGCTTCGGCGCTGGGTTGCAGCTGTTTCAGCTCATTGCGCAGTGCTTCCCATTGTTCGACAGGGGCACCGTCGCTGGTTTTTTCAAGCCATGTGCGCGCGTGATCTAACAATGGCGTGACTTTTTCTACCAGCTCTGGGGTCCGTCGCTCAAGAGCGTAAAGGGCATCATCCAACGCATCCACGACGGGCAGTAAATGGATCATCCGCCCGCGCAGCTCTTTGGTATTACGCACGGTTTGCGGGTGCGCGCCGTCGTGAGGTAACTGCCCAATCATCAGTTCAAGGGTGTTAAAGGTCTGCACCATTGATGAGCGCAAGCCACTGACTTTACCTGGGTCTACCTCACGGGACAGAAAGTACTGACTGTACTGGGCGGCGTCGGAGAACCATTTGGCCGACGAGTCGACAAACACCGGTGTCAGACGTCGCGGCCAGAACATGCTGCCTACCACGGCCGCACAGACAATGCCGAGCATGATCTCTTCAGTGCGTGAGACGGCGATGTCAAACACGTTTAGCGGGTTATCCACAATCGGCAATGCGATCATCGGCATGGTGTAGCCCGCCAGCATGAAGACATAGCTGTTAGCAGTGCGCAGGTGCAATGACAAAAACAGCAGGATGCCTGTCCATAGCGCAATAACCAGTACCAACAAAAACGGTGTTTGCACAAATAGCGGTACAAAGAAAACAGCAGCGCTAGCCCCCAGCAGCGTACCAAGGGCGCGGTAGACCGCCTTGGAACTGGTGGGGCCGACAAAGGGGCTGGAGACGATGTACACCGTTGCCATCGCCCAATAGGGGCGAGGCATTTCCATCAGCAACGCGATATACAGCGCGATCATGGACGCCGCAAAAGTACGTACGCCATAGAACCAGTCTCGGGCGGGCGGCATGCTGCTGAAAAAGCCGTTCAAGAAACGACTCCTTCAGGCAGTTGGCCTGCCGCTTCAAAGGCTTTGATCACTCTTAGCGCGGCTTCTTGATCCGCTACACAAACGTCGGCCAGCGCAGCACGCCTGAGTTGCACCAACTGCGCCTCAATCGACTGCACCAGCGTGCGACCGGTGTCTGTCAGGCTCAAGGTTTTGGCGCGGCGATCACTGGCGTCTTCGTTGCGCACGACGTAACCCGCTTTGCACATTTGGTCGAGCAGGCGCACCAGCGACGGGCTTTCCATACCCGCAGCCTGGGCCACGGTCACTTGGCGCACGCCCTCACCCAAGCGGCCGATAATTAGCAGCGGCATGGCGCAGGCTTCGGAGATCCCGTAGTTGATCAGCGTGGTTTGGCAGACGCGACGCCAATGGCGAGTAGCCACCACCATACCGGTGCTGATGTTCAATTGGAGTTGATCAAGAGTGTCGGGCAAGAGGCATCACATAATGTTAGTTTGCTAACTATTTAGTTTGCGCGGGCAAATAGTCATCGTCAAGTGTTACTAATTAATTCTGCTTACCCGTGATCGGTTTTTTGCGCAGCATGAGGTTCAGTTGATCGACCACTTCAGCCCAATCTGCATCTTCGAGTATTTCGTCACGCAAAAATTCAGCTTGCGAGGGTGTCCAAAAAAACGCGTCCGCCAGTTTAAGACTGGGCTTGAGCGGTGAGTGCGACGTTACGAATTTCTCAATATCTTCAGGCTCTGCAGGCAGACCCAATTGCTTGAACAGTGACGCAAGACTATGGATGGGCGCTTGCATGACGTGAACTCCCTTTAGAATCGTGACAACCGTGATTAGCATCGCAGGTCAAATATAGTCGAACTAGGGTGCCGTCGATGGTCAGATCCTGAGTTTTGTCCCATCCCGGCGGAATAGGTGCAAAGTCATCCGGTTGTTCGCTACTGCTGATCAGTCAAACCATGGCCGGTAAAGAATGTGTATCGACGGGCGGTTGCCAGCGCACATCGCCACCGGCTTTTAGCTCGTTCATGTGTTGCAATTAATCCACAAGACCCACACGCCAAGGCAGCAACATCCCCAGTAGCGAATACTTGCGAACTTCTCTAACGCCCATGGTGATTATTTGGCGTATAGCCACCCTTAAGCTTAGGCCCGTGTGACAGCTTAGGAGACAAATTAGTTAGCGCGGCTGATCCGCTTTAAATATGACTGGCAAGACTGCTCTCTAGGATGTATTTCTAGATACCGAGGCTTATTCGTAACAAGGTTTGACAGAGCTCAGGCCAGTATCTAACGTGAGCTGGCTTTACATCAATAGACTGAATTTCTGCCGTGGGTAGCGCCAACGTGGCCGTTAACAAGAATCCATTAAGCAGCATTGAAACACTCGGGCCTATACCTGCCCATTTAGCGCGGTCAGTGATTGAGGAGTCTTTGCGTAACGCTATCCTCGACGGGCGATTACCTTACGGCACGGCCCTTCGCCAGCAAGCATTGGCCGCGCTGTTCGGCGTGAGTCGCATGCCGGTTCGTGAGGCTTTACGACAGCTCGAATCTCAAGGACTGTTAAAGGTAGTTCAATACAAAGGCGCGGTGGTTGCGTCATTGGTTGAAGACGACTCACTGGAAACTTATGAGCTGCGGTTTCTACTAGAGGCGCAAGCTTTGCGCTTGTCATTGCCGCTGCTGAGTGACGAGGATTTCAAGACAGCCTCCGACTGTATTGACTCGCTTGAGGCCGAAACTGATTTCGAAAAAATAGGCACTCTCAATCGGCTCTTTCATCAAGCGCTTTACAGTAAAGCCCCAAACAAAAAATTACTGGCTTTGATCGAAAATGGGCTTGTTGAAGAAGAGCGCTTTCTGCGCTTTAACCTCGAGAAAATGGGTGTGGGGAAGTTGTGTCAGGATGATCATCGAGCGTTACTGCGCCACGCTAAGGCGAGGGACGTTGAGGGTTGTATCAAAGAACTGGAACAGCATCTTCAACGCGGCGTGAATGCCATTACCCGCTACTTGGACAGCCAAAAACTAAAACAGCTCTAACATGCGTAATGTCAGAGCTGTGGGTAAGTCAGTTATAGGGACGGATCAAATTTTGAAACTGTCGACTAATTGCTTGAGGCGACTCGCTTGTTGTGAAAGCGCATCGCAGTCTTTGAGCGTTTCGTTGAGGTTCACTACACCCTGCTGATTTAGCAGGTTGATGTGGTTGATATCCACGTTGAGGCTTTCAACCACTGAAGTTTGCTCTTCAGTGGCTGCTGCCACCGATTGATTCATGCCGTCAATTTCTTCTATACGCTGGGTAACACTGATCAAGCGTGCACCTGCCTGATTGGCAACTTGCACACTGTCCTCGCTGGAAATCTGGCTGGCGTTCATGGTGTTAACCGCTTCGCGAGAGCCAATTTGCAGCGAGGTAATCATTTTATGAATTTCCTCTGCCGACTCCTGAGTGCGATGGGCGAGGTTACGCACCTCATCCGCCACAACGGCAAACCCACGACCTGCTTCACCGGCACGCGCAGCCTCAATGGCCGCGTTGAGGGCCAGCAAGTTGGTTTGTTGGGAGATGCCTTTGATTACATCGAGTATGTGGCCAATGTTGTCGGTACTGGCATTCAGGGTTTCGATCTGAGCACATGACACGCTGATCTTCTGCGAGAGTTCGGTCATGGCCTGAATGGTCTGATCAACCACTTTACGGCCATCATCTGCCTGCTCACTCGCACCACTGGCATGCTGCGAGGCGTCGGCGGCATTGCGTGCGATCTCTTGGGTCGCAGCACCTAGCTCGTTGATGGCTGCGGCCACGCTGTTGGTTCTCGCGCTTTGCTCGTCCGAGCCAGTGATTGATGCGTTGGAGGAGGCCATCACTCGCTCCGATAAGTCATGCACTTGTCGGGTTACGGATGAAACCTCAGAAATGGACGCATGAATTCGCTCAACGAATTGATTGAAGGAGCCAGCTAATTCGCCAAACTCGTCTTTATTCTCAATTGCCAAGCGACGCGTCAGATCGCCTTCACCTTGCGCGATATCTTGCATAGCACGGCCCATGGTCGTCAGCGGACGCATCAGGACTCGAATCAACAGACTCAGTAAGACTGTAATCACCGCCACAGCGACGACTACAGCGATTAATGCTGAAGTTCGGAATTTAGAAAGCGAAGCGTACGCTTTGTCTTTATCCAATGACTGACCGATGTACCAGTCTGCAGAGGGTAAACCTTTCACCGGGGTAAACGAGACGATTCGCTCCTGCCCGTTGAGCATCACGTCTTGAATGCCTTTTTCAATCTTCAACGAGCTGGTCGGATAAATATCCCGCAGGTTCTTCATCACTTGGTCTTTATCTGGACTGACAATGACCTGCCCGTCACCACTCACAAGAAATGCGTAACCCAAACCACCGGAATCTACTGAATTGATTATGTTGACCAAGCTATCTAGGCTCAAATCCCCGCCAATCACACCCAACAACTGATCGTCTTTTTTGACGGGCATGGCTATGGTGAGGATCAGACCTCCTACAGTGGCCATATAAGGCGGAGTCAGCATTGTCTTACCGGCGCTGACACCCTGTTTGTACCAAGGCCGCTCGCGAGGGTCATAGCCGTCTGGCATCTCGGCGTCAGGTCGCTGGATAAATACCCCGTTGGCCTGCCCAATATAAGTGAACTGAAAGTTCGAGGTGAGCGCAGGCTGGTCAATCAGTCCCGGGAGGTCGGCGCCATTACCTTGGTGGGCTATGTTTTGTGCAAGGCTCTCTAACACCAGAATGCGACCACTCAACCAATTCTGAACACTGCTGGCAGTTAACTTGCCTGCCTGCTGCACGGACGAGTCGATATCCTGCCTGATGGTATTTCGCTGCAGGTAATCGTTATATAAGGCGAATAAAGCAAACGCCAAAACTACGACGCCTGAAGCGGCCAGAAGAATTTTATGACTGAACTTGAGATTCATCGCATGGTACTTCTTATGCCGAAAGGATGGAGGCGTGTAGGTTGAAACCCAAGAGTCTGTATGACTGTTCAACTCATTACACATTGCTCAACAAGCTGTCGGCATCCACGGCTAAAAACTTAGCCTCTTGTAGCAGTTTTTTGCTTTAGCCGACGAATGCCCTGTTGCGCTTGTAAGATCTACTGATGGCATAAGGACGTTTGGGAATTTTCGTCGCGCAAAAACAAAACCCCTGTCTGCGCTAGCAGACAGGGGTTTCGGAATTCAATCTTGACGATGACCTACTCTCACATGGGGAAACCCCACACTACCATCGGCGATGCATCGTTTCACTACTGAGTTCGGGATGGGATCAGGTGGTTCCA
>NZ_LLWH01000241.1 GCF_001411475.1 Pseudomonas endophytica
ATGGCGCCGATCAAAAGGGGGCGGGTGCTGGTGCCGATTCGTGACAGCGTGACCAGCGCGATGCGCCGGTCCAGCCCGGTGTGGGTCATGGCAGCAGCAATAAACAACGCCCCGGCTACCAGCGCCAGCGCGGCATTCGAAAACCCGGTCAGGGCCATCGTGATGCCGGCATTTGTGCCGTAGATTTTCGACGGATCATCTAGAGTGGGCGCCATGCCAATCAGAAACGCCATCAGCGACGTGATCATGATTGCACTGGCTTCGTACGACACGGCTTCGGTGATCCACACCACCACAGCGAACACTAGAATAGCCAGCATCCGATGCCCGGCGACCGGGAGATCGGCGGGCAATGGCATCAGTAAAACGCCCACCATCGCCAACACAGCGATAACCAGACCTAGGGGTAACTTAACCTTCGCCGTTGCAGGCGGCGGGGTCGTAGCAGGCGCGTTCACGGCCATCTCCTTATGCTTGAAAACGCCTGCAGCATAGGTCAAGCGCAAGGGTTGCGCGTTGATACTTGTCAGCTGTTTTAAACCCAGGTACTGCTACACAGGACCGCGTGCACACCGAATTTATTGTAGGAGCTGCCGCAGGCTGCGATCTTTTGATCTTTAAAAGCCAAGATCGCAGCCTGCGGCAGCTCCTACGGGCCGTTGGTGATCAAATGCTGTTGCGCCACACAACGTGTTTGCGGCAGCTCCTAACGGTGTGTGGCCAACGCCCGCAGTTTAGTCAGCTCTTCGACGCCCAACGGGATGCCTGCATCCTGTGATTTGGCGCGTTCGATAAAACGTCGATCGCCCGGCATACGCTCAAGGCCCACGGCGTGCATCTGCCGCACCAGTTCGGCGCTGCGCTGGGCAAAGCTGTTGCCGCCGGATTTGCTCGGGTCGATCACAATTAACAACTGGCCCGTCCACGGTGTCTGCGCGCCAGGGTGTTTTTTCCAATCGAACTCGAACGAGAAGTTGCCGCCTGTCAACGCGGCGGCCAGCAGCTCCACCAGCATCGACAGCGCCGAACCTTTGTGACCACCAAACGGCAACAAGGCGCCGCCATCGAGGATGGCTTTAGGGTCTTCGGTGGGCTCGCCCTGTCTGTCGACGCCCATGCCCGCGGGCAATAAATGACCTTTGCGTGCAGCGATCTGCACGTCGCCATGGGCAATGGCGCTGGTGGCCAAGTCGAACACAATCGGATTGCCCTGCGCACGCGGCGCCGCGAATGCAATCGGATTGGTGCCGAACAAGGGTTTTTGCGCGCCGTGCGGCACCACGCAGGTCATGCTGTTGACCACGCTCAAGGCCACCAAACCTTCCTCGGCAAAGGGCTCAACATCTGGCCACAACGCCGCAAAATGATGCGAATTACGAATAGCCAGTACCGCGATCCCGGCGTTGCGGGCTTTTTCGACCAACAGTCCACGGGCAGCCGCCAATGCCGGTTGGGCAAAGCCATTGGCTGCGTCAACGCGGATAAAACCAGAGGCCACGTCTTCGACTTTGGGCACAGCCTGACCGTCCACCCAATTGCTGGCCAAAGACGCCAGATACCCAGGAATGCGAAATACCCCATGGCTGTAAGAACCATCGCGCTGAGCCCGTGCGCAGTTATCGGCCAGCACCTGAGCCACCGCTTGGGAGGTGCCATGACGCTCAAATATCTGTTGCAGCAGCGTGGTCAACTCGTTGAGCGAAAGTGACTCTGTAGACGATGTGGCAGTGACGGGCTGGGACATGCTGGCGCTCCGATCAAGTTATTTTTATATCGAGATGCAACTGTAAGGCCACTATCCTGCGATGACAGTTATCTGTCAATTGTTGACTTAATGACAGAAAACCTTCACTTTCTGCAGCGAGCTGAAACAAGAACAGGAAGCAGCCGTGAGCCAGTCGATTAAACAACGCCTTGAAAGCAGCCTGTCAACCGCCGCGCCTTCGGGTCGGGCGATTGCCAGTTATATGCTGGCGAACCTCTACGAGTTGCCGTTTCAGACTGCCGCCGACATTGCCAGCAAGCTGGGCGTCAGCGAGTCTAGCGTTGGGCGCTTTTGCCGCTCGCTGGGCTACAGCCATTTCAAAGAACTCAAAAGCGATCTTAAAGACGACCTCGGCGATGGCCCGTGGCTGGTCGGCGATCGCCTGCAAGAATTTCGTCAACAATCGAGCCAAAGCCCGCAGGCATTGCCACGCAGTTTTGAGCTGGAAGTCGCGGCGCTGGTCAAGGTGTATGAGTACAGCCTCACGCCCGCTTGGCAAACCGTCAGTCAGCGTCTAGCCACCCGACGCAAAGTGTTTGTTGCGGGTTTCCAGACCGAGCGCGGGATCGCCGCGTCTATGGTGCATTTGCTGCAATACCTTCGCGACGGTGTGCAGTTAGTCGATGGCGCTGCGGGGCATTACGCCGACGTACTGCTGTGCCCCGCCGACGAGTGCGCCCTGGTGGTGTTCGAGGCCCGACGCTATTCGCGCCACGCCCAGCAACTGTGCCGCAAGGCGCGTGAGCCAGGGATCCCGGTCACGCTGGTGACCGACACCTTTTGCGACTGGGCAGACCAGAGCGCCGATGAAGTATTTCGCGTGCCGACCGAATTCAATCTGTTCTGGGAATCCACCGCAGCCATGCTGTCGCTGGTGCACCTGCTGATCAATGAAGTGTGCAAACAACTGGGGCCTGACGTTGAGAAACGTCTTGAGGCAACCGCGGCCTTACACAATGAGTTCGTGGGTTACACATCCTCACCCGGATCAAAACAATAAAACGAGGTGCTAGATGAACAACGTCCTTCGCTTTGCCAGTGCGTGCGCAATGGTCTTCGCCGTCGCGTCCAACGCTCAGGCCGACAAACTGATCATCGCCACGGAAGGCGCATACCCGCCGTTCAACTACGTTGATTCGGACAACAAACTGCATGGCTTCGACGTTGATATCACCCAAGAGCTGTGCAAACGCATGGACGCGCAATGCACCATCGTCGCCCAGGATTGGGACGGGATCATTGCCGGGTTAATGGCCAAAAAGTATGACGCCATCGTGGCGTCAATGATCGTCAATGAAGAGCGCAAAAAGAAAATTGCGTTTACCAATCACTACTACCGCACGCCGCTGTCGATCGCCGTGGCCAAAGATTCGGACATCACCGACGCTCAGTCAGACTTCGCGGGTAAAACCGTCGGCGCCCAAAGCGCCGCCACTCAAAGCCTGTATGCCGAAGCGCACTACCCAAAGGCTGACCTCAAGCTGTACCCCACCTTGGACGAAGCCAACAGCGAATTGGCCAACGAGCGGGTGGATGTGGTGATCGCCGACAAATTCCCGCTGATGGAATGGGTTAATAAAACCGGCAAAGACTGCTGCAAAATCATCGGCGACGTTGATGGCACGATGGACGACGCGGCGATTGCAGTGCGCAAAAATGATGATGCCCTGCGCGAGCGTTTCAATAAGGCGCTGGATGAAATCGTCGCCGACGGCACCTATAAAAAGATCTCGAGCAAGTACTTCGACTTCGACATCTACTAAGTTTTTCGCCCTCGGTTGAGGGCTTCCCTGCCAATAACTTCGCCCTGCGCGCCTTGGGTGTGCAGAGGCGCACTATTGCCTTTTTTTGCCCGGGGACTCGAGCATGCTCGAACAACTCTCACTGCTTTCATTCGCCAGCGGCGGCTGGGGCTCGGCGCTACTGGCCGGATCGTTGGTAACCATCGCCTTGGCCTTGAGTTGCTTGCCCATCGGCTTGCCGCTGGGGCTGCTCGTGGCCGTCGCTGCACGCTCCAAAAACCGTTGGCTGCGGGCTTGGGCCACGACCTTTTCCACTGTTTTTCGAGGCCTGCCAGAACTGCTGACGCTGTTGATCATTTACTACGGCTGCCAGATTGCGGCGCAAAAATTCCTCGCCTTGATGGGCTATGACGTGCAGTTCACCATCAACACCTTCGTGGCCGCCATGATCGCCTTCAGCTTGGTATTTGCGGCATTTTCCAGCGAGATCTGGCTAGGCGCTTTTAAAACTGTTCCCAAAGGGCAGTACGAAGCAGCTTCGGCGCTGGGTCTGTCTACGTTCACCACGTTTCGCAAAGTTGTGCTGCCACAACTGGCGCGCATTGCTCTGCCCGGCCTATCGAACAACTGGCTGTCACTGCTTAAAGACACCTCACTGGTGTCGACCATCGCCTTGGTCGACCTGATGCGCCAAACCAACTTGGCCGTTAGCGTGACCAAAGACCCGATGCTGTTTTACAGCGTGGCCTGCTTTATCTACTTGTTTTTCTCGGCCATCTCCGGGCGCTTGTTCGCCTTTTTGGAGCGCTACTTCAACCGCCACATACGGAGCGTGCAGCCATGAGCTTGGCGGATCTGCAACACCTGCTTCTAGACCCCGAACTGCTTCAGCGCTACGGCCCGCGCTTTATCGACGGGTTGCTGGTGACCGCCAAACTGGTGGGCATTTCATTCACCCTCGGCGCGTTGCTCGGGCTGGTGATTGCCCTAGGGCGTTTATCCAACAACCGCTTGTTGCGCAACGTGACGGGCGTCTACGTGTATTTCTTCCGCGGTTCACCGCTGCTGGCGCAGTTGTTTCTGCTGTATTACGGCCTCGGGTCACTCAAAGGCTTTTGGCAAGATATTGGCTTGTGGTGGTTTTTCCGTGATGCGTGGCTCTGCACCTTGCTCGCCTTCACCCTAAACACCGCCGCGTATCAGGCCGAAATTTTGCGCGGCAGTATTTTGTCCGTCGCCCAAGGTCAGCGTGAAGCGTGCAAGGCACTGAATCTGTCGCGCTGGACGACCTTTCGCAAGGTCATCTTGCCGCAGTCATTGTTGGTGGCCATCGGCCCGCTGGGCAACGAACTGATTCTGATGATCAAGGCCAGCGCCATCGCCTCCTTAGTGACCATTTACGACCTGATGGGCGTGACCAAAATGGTCTTTGCACGCACCTTCGACTTTCAGGTGTACCTGTGGGCCGCGGTGCTGTACCTGCTGATCGTCGAGATCGTGCGGCGCAGCCTGAAACTTATCGAAGGCCGCCTCAGCCGTCACATTCAGTAAGCCCATTGTGGCTGCACAGACGGCCCTCGTTTAAGGATGTATTTATGCATTGCGACACTATCGTTCTGGGCGCTGGGATTGTCGGCGTCTGTACCGCGTTGCAGCTTCAGGCCCGCGGGCGCAAGGTGGTATTGCTCGACCGCGACCAACCGGGCAGCGGCACCAGCCACGGTAACGCCGGGTTGATTGAGCGCGCCAGCGTTATCCCGTACGCGTTCCCGCGTGAAGTTTCGCGTTTATTGCGTTACGGCCTGAACCAACAATCTGACGTGCGCTACAGCCTCAAACATCTGCCCAAGGCCGGGCCGTGGCTGATGCAGTATTGGCGTCAATCCGGCAGCAAGGGTTTGGCCAAAGCCACTCAGGCAATGCTGCCGCTGATAGAAAAATGCGTGAGTGAACACGACCTGCTGGCTGAACCTGCTGGGGTGACGGGGTTGATTCAAGACAGCGGCTGGGTTGAGGTGTATCGCACCTCGGCAGACTTCGACAAAGCCCAGCGCGATGCGGCCGCTTTGGCAGCCTATAAGCTCAACTACCGAGTGCTCGACAAACACCAGGTCCACGCGCTTGAACCTGGGCTGCATAGTGACGTAGTGGGTGGTATTCACTGGCTCGACCCCAAAACCGTCAGCGACCCCGGAGGCCTGACCCGAGGCTACGCCGAGCTGTTTGTCCAGCGTGGCGGCACCTTTGTGCTCGGCGATGCCACTCGCCTACGGGCGACGGCAGGGCAATGGCAGGTCGAGAGCCAAAAAGGACTGATCGTCGCCCAAGAGGCAGTGGTGGCGCTGGGGCCACAGGCCCGGGCTATTTTCGAGCCGTTGGGATACCGCATTCCGCTGGCGATCAAGCGTGGCTACCACATGCACTACGCCGCCAAACACGGCCACACCATGCAACACCCGATACTCGATTCAATCGGCGGTTACGTGTTGGCACCGATGGTCGGCGGTATTCGCCTGACCACCGGCATCGAATTCGCTGACAGCGACGACCCGATCAATGAAATCCAACTGCGCCGTTGCGAAGAGCGCGCTCAGCGTTTGTATCCGTTGGGTCCGCGGGTCGATGCCGCACCGTGGTTGGGGCGCCGCCCTTGCTTGCCGGACATGTGCCCGGTGATCGGTCCGGCCAGTCGTCATAAAGGCTTGTGGTTCAACTTTGGCCATGCCCACCACGGGCTGACACTAGGGCCGGTCAGCGGGCGTTTGCTGGCCGAAATGATGACCGGCCAACAACCGTTTACTGATCCAACACCCTACAGCGCCGAGCGCTTTAACTGACCTCTGGAGACACGCTATGCACGCCCAATCTGCTGATGTTCGTAACCCTGTGTCACCAGTGGCTGACACCCGCAAGGTGGTGGTGGACATTACTGGCTTGAACAAGTACTACAGCGCTTTTCATGTACTCAAAGGCATTGACCTGACCGTGCGTGAAGGCGAGCGGATCGTCTTGTGCGGCCCGTCCGGGTCGGGTAAGTCAACCTTGATCCGCTGTATTAATCGCCTCGAAGTCGCCGAAAAAGGCCGCATTCTGGTCAACAACACCGACCTCTCACACAGCACCCGTGAAGCAGATAACGTGCGCAGCGAAATCGGTATGGTGTTTCAGCACTTCAACCTGTTCCCGCACATGAGCGTGCTGGACAACTGCATCTTGGCGCCTATGTCGGTGCGCGGGTTACCTCGTAAAAAAGCCGTAGAGCTGGCGCAGCATTTTCTGCAAAAAGTCGGCATCGCCAGCCAAGCCAACAAGTACCCGAGCCAACTGTCCGGCGGGCAACAACAACGCGTCGCCATCGCACGTGCGTTGTGCATGGAGCCGAAAATCATGTTGTTTGATGAGCCGACCTCGGCCCTAGACCCGGAAATGGTCAGTGAAGTGTTAGACGTGATGGTCAAGCTGGCGGGCAGCGGCATGACCATGCTCTGCGTCACCCATGAAATGGGCTTTGCGCGGCAAGTGGCAGAGCGGGTGTTGTTTCTGGACGGCGGCATGATCATCGAAGACTCGCCACCTGAAGACTTCTTCAACGCCCCAAAAAGCCCACGGGCAAAAGCATTTCTCGCGCAGATCGTGCACTAGGTCCAAGCCCCCCCTTGTAGCATCTACATTGCTGCGATAGCGGCCACATGGCTTTTCAAGGAGCTGCCGCAGGCTGCGATCTTTTGATTTTTAGAGGTCAAGATCAAAAGATCGCAGCCTGCGGCAGCTCCTACAGCGTTAATCGCTATCCAATACAAGCAAGGTTGATCGTTGAAATCAGCTCGGGTTTACAACTCGGCCGCCAGTCGCGAGCCTTGGTTGATTGCGCGTTTGGCATCCAGTTCGGCAGCCACGTCAGCCCCGCCAATAAGATGCACGCTCTGACCTGCGGCGACTAAACCTGCTTGCAACTCACGCAGAGGGTCTTGCCCCGCGCATATCACGATGTTGTCAACCGGCAACAGTTGCGGCTCGCCTTCGTCAATGCGGATGTGCAGGCCGTCATTGTCGATGCTCAGGTATTCAACGCTGTTGAGCATTTGCACGCCTTTGTTCTTCAGCCCCGCACGGTGAATCCAGCCTGTCGTCTTGCCCAAGCCGTCTCCCACTTTGGTTTTTTTACGTTGCAGCAAAAAAACTTGGCGAGCGGGTGCATGCACTTCGGGTTTTATTCCAGCAACTCCGCCACGCGCTTCTAACTCGGGGTCTATCCCCCATTCACGCCAGAACGCTTCGCGATCCTGGCTGGTGGCCACGCCCTCATGCACTAGGAACTCGGACACGTCAAAACCAATGCCGCCGGCGCCGATTACGGCGACTGTGGCCCCCACCGGCTTGCGCCCAAGGATCACATCCAGGTAGCTCAGTACTTTGGGGTGTTCAATACCCGGAATCGCCGGGCTGCGCGGTGAAATACCGGTAGCCAAGATGATTTCGTCAAACTGGCCCGCCAGCAGTTGCGGCACATCAACACGGGTATTGAGCCGCAACTCAACACCCGTGGTTTGCAGCTTGTGCGCGAAGTAACGCAAGGTTTCAAAAAACTCTTCCTTTCCTGGCACGCGCTTGGCAACGTTAAATTGGCCACCGATCTCGCTGGCCGAATCAAACAACGTGACCTGATGACCACGCTCAGCGGCCACGGTCGCCGCTGATAAGCCAGCCGGCCCAGCGCCAACCACGGCGATTTTCTTCACAGCGATGGTTGGTAAGTAATTGAGTTCGGTTTCGTGGCAGGCACGCGGGTTAACCAGGCACGTGGTGAGCTTGCCGCCAAAGGTGTGGTCCAAACAGGCCTGATTACAGCCAATGCAGGTGTTGATCTCATTACTGCGACCCGCCGCGGCTTTGTTGACGAATTCTGGATCAGCCAAAAACGGGCGCGCCATGGACACCATGTCCGCGTCACCTTCGGCCAAAATCTGCTCAGCAACGTCAGGGGTGTTGATGCGGTTGGTGGTGATCAACGGCACGTTGACCGAACCGCGCAGCTTGGCGGTGACCTTGCTGAAGGCTCCGCGCGGAACTTTCGTGGCAATGGTCGGGATACGCGCCTCATGCCAGCCGATCCCGGTATTGATAAGGGTCACACCGGCGAGTTCCACTGCCTTGGCCAGTTGCACGATTTCTTCCCAAACACTGCCACCGGCGACCAAATCGAGCATCGACAAGCGATAAATAATGATGAAGTTCGGGCCAACGGCTTCTCGCGTGCGCCGTACGATCTCAAGGGGCAGGCGCATGCGGTTTTCGTAACTGCCACCCCAGCGGTCAGTGCGGTGGTTGGTTTGAGCCGCCAAGAATTGGTTAATGAAGTAACCTTCGGAGCCCATGATCTCCACCCCGTCATAACCGGCACTTTGAGCCAGTTGAGCGCAGGTCACGAAGTCGCTGATCTGCTTCTCGATACCCGCTTCATCGAGCTCTTTAGGGGTAAACGGGTTGATCGGTGCCTGAATGGCGCTCGGAGCCACTTGTTTTGGGCTATAGGCGTAGCGTCCGGCGTGAAGGATCTGCAAGCAAATTTTGCCACCCGCAGCGTGTACTGCTTGGGTCACTACCAAGTGCTTTTCTGCCTCTTCAGACGTGCTGAGCTTGGCTGCACCACGGTAGACGCCACCTTCATCGTTAGGCGCAATGCCGCCCGTGACTATCAGCCCGACACCCCCTTTGGCCCGCTCGGCAAAATAGGCCGCCATGCGTTCAAACCCACCCGGTTGCTCTTCAAGGCCGGTATGCATTGACCCCATCAGGGTGCGGTTACGCAAAGTGGTAAAGCCCAAATCCAGCGGGGCCAATAAATGTGGGTAGTCAGAGGCAGTCATCAGGGGAGCTCCGTTACAGGCAAAATCACGCTAAGCGAGGCGCTCATAGGCCCTCGTCGGTTATGACTGGCACAGTAAAGACACACCCAGACACGCTCAATGACCCAAAGTTACAAATTAATGACCTGAATGCCCATCGCCCCTTGGCAAGTCCGGCTTGGCACCCTACCCTAAGCGTCGAATTCTGCTCACGGTTACCGCTTTATTTCTCATGCGTAAATTATTTGCTTGCACCTTATTGACCGCCCTTGTCGCTGCTGGCGCTGGCTACGCGTACTGGACTAAGCATCGCCCGGCCGGTCATTACCTGTCTGATCTGCGGATACAGCTGGCGATCAATGAAGGCGTGGATCAAGGCCGGGGCAATCTATTGGGCATCGAGCCTGATCTGTCCCCGCGTGACTTTCAACGTCTAGATTTGGTGCACTTAAAGCTGGCCGCCTATTTGAACAGCGCCCGCAATGACGGGCTGCTCAACGATAAAACGGTGGTGGTGTTACCTGAACACATTGGCTCATGGCTGGTGTTTGAAGGTGAAAAAAACGAGCTGTATCAAGCCCCCAACTTGAATGAAGCCATGCACATGCTGGTCCTCAGTCACCCGTTGGCATTTGCCAATGCCTGGTTACGGGCAGACGGTGACAACCGGACTAACGATGCGCACCTGCGCATGAAAGCTGAGCCTATGGCCAGGGACTATCAGCGTCTATTCGGTGGCTTGGCCAAAGAGTTTGGAGTGACGCTGGTGGCGGGCAGTATTACCTTGCCTGATCCGCGTATTGAAAACGGCACACTGAAGCCCGGTAGCGGCCCTCTGTACAACAGCAGCGTTGTTTTCGACCGTAATGGTGTGCCGCACAGCCCTATGCAGCGCCAGTTACTACCCACTTACGAAGAACAAAGTTATATCCAGCCAAGCCCCGATCATCATTTGAATGTGATCGACACTCCGGCCGGACGCTTGGGCATCCTTGTGGGCAGCGACAGTTGGTATCCCGAGCACTACCGGGCCTTGAACGAGCAAGGCGCGCAACTGACCAGCAGCTTGCCTGTCAGCACGGCGCAAGCAGGGGTCACTGTGTTTCTACGCGGCAAGTTCTGGGACAAACGCAGTTCTGGGCACGGCTTTATTAGCCATGACGGTCATAACAACAGCGAGAACATCAGTGATGGTGCGCGACTGTTGAACGTATGGCTCTAAGACCATGAAACCAATGCCGATGCGCTTGGGGGATCTTTCGGTCGGATTTGTTGAGGCGCTAGCGGACGCCATTCGCAGCTTTGGGCAAGACCCGCTACCGCTGTTGGACCAATACGGGCTTGATCCGGCTCGGCTCGCCCTGCCCGCAGCCCGCTTGTCGATCCCGCGCTACATGCGTTTGGGGCATGCGGCAATCGTTCTGACAGGCGAACCGGGGTTGGGATTGCGCATGGGTCAATTGAGCCGACTCCCTCAAGTAGGGCTGGCCGGCGTCACCGCCGCCCAAGCTCCAACCGTACGCGAAGCCGCACGCACGCTGACTCGTTTTGAACCGCTGTACGGCTCAAACTATCGCGGCCAGTCGAGCCTGCACGAGGATACTCATGGCGCTTGGCTGCGCTTTTATTCCATCAGCCCGTATAACGCCTATAACCGCTTTGTAGTGGACTCGATCATTGCTGGCTGGCTGCAACAACTATCATCTGTTGCCGCTCAGCCTTTGCTCTGTGAGCAGATCGACATCGAGTTCAGCGAGCCTGTGTATGCCGAGTGCTACAGCCAGTTGAAGCAAGTTCCGATTAACTTTCGTGCACAAACAAATCAATTACGCCTTAGCCACGCGACCCTTGACCTACGCAACCCTGTGCATTGCCCCAGCACGTGGGCAACCCTGCTGCAGCTGTGTGAGCGCGAATTAGAGATGTTGACCCGCACCCGTAGCCTGCGCGAACGCATCACGCAATTATTGGGGCCGTTGCTCAATGGTGGCCGGGAGCCCGACCTAGAAGAAGTGGCGACGCGTCTTAAGCTGCCGACGTGGACTTTACGCCGCAAGCTGGCAGAAGAAGGTACGCAATTTCGCGCGATTTTGAATGACACACGGCGCGACCTTGCCATGACCTATATCCGGGAGACGGAATTGGCCTTTGGCGAAATTGCTTATTTGTTGGGGTTTGCCTCAGCCGAGGCGTTTCAGAGAGCCTTTAAGCGCTGGAACGGGGAAACTCCAGGAGAGTTCCGTCGTCGCCAGCGTCAATTGGCCTGATTCAAAGCTCAGTCGCGTCGTCAGCAGACTCAGGGGAGTCCAACTCCGATGCCTGATACTCGAGCAGTTCTTCTTGATAGTCGTCCATGGCTACATCCTCTTTAGTCTATGAGTTCACGTCATACCTGAGTGACGCTGGGTGGAGCTTAAAGTGCGCGCATGAAGGTTAAATGACACATTCGCGAACTTGCCCAGCACTGACTTTAAACGTAGCAGACCTCAGAAATTTTGTGCAACCCTTTATTCTGTTGGCGCAGGCTCTACTGCGGTAGGCACAGGCGTTTTTGACGCTTCTGTCGGCGGTGTGCTGCTGGACTCCGGCGCAGGTGCGGCTGGCTCGGCACTGTTCTCAGCCGGCTTTTCAGCGGCAGGCGGGGTGACTGGCGAAGGTGTTACTGAGTCGGGTGTTGTGGTCGGCACCACTGGCGCCGGGGCAGTTGGGGTGTCGGTGGGCACTATGGCTGGTAACTCCACAGGCGCGACGATGGGGGTTGAGCTGTTAGGGGCAACCTCAGGTTCAACCGCAGGTGTTTCGCTCGCTACAGGCGCAGGTGTGACAGGTACAGCTGGCGCAAGCACGGGCGTTACAGGCGCAGTCTGGGCCTTGATATCGAGGGTTTCTGGAACGCCCAGTTCGGCCTTAGGCTTGTCATCTTCTTCAACCGCTTTTTTCACTTCTTTAGGCAAGAACACTTCAACCAAAGAGAAATAGCGGTCATAAAAATCGGGCGATGACACGGTTTCACTGGCCACTTTGACCATTGAGTCGTCGGACGAACCAATCGGCATCGACACAGAGCCCAACACGCCTACACCTAGGCTCGCCGAGTTATTGGTCTTCTTCAGTGCATAACGATCCAGCAAGGCGTTAGCAAACATGGTGGCATGGTGCGCTGAGCGGCCGTCGTCGGCGCAGACTACGTTAAAACTGATTTCCAGATGGCTTTCGCCCGTTTGCTGGAAGCTTTTATGGCCGCTGATCATTTTCGGGTCTTTGCTGGTAATGATGTACCCCTGACTCAGCAATGCCCGACGTGCAGCCTCACACGAGGCGACATCGGTTACCGGATAGTTACGCGAAAACGTACCTGAGTCGTTGAAGCTTTCACGCTCATAAATCGCGGTCTTATTCGATGAACAACCTGCGAGGCCGGCCAGCAACATAGCAACGACCACGGTACGCAACGCAAAGAACATGAGCATTAAAAATCCTGAAGGGAATGGTACGGGGCGTATTGTGCATCAGATCGCAATTTTCGCGCGCGGTTTGATTCGCTGAAATGACGAGACGTGAGCCAAGGAGAAATTAAGCGAATCCAATGGCAGTGAGAACAGCCAGTAAATAGCAGGCTAAAACACAAAACTATGCCCTAGCTCTCCTTCCATCCACCCCAAAAATCGCCTGACTCTGGGGAAGCTGGAGTGAGCCTTTGGGAATACTAAATGGTGGGCCGCTACCGGGGAGTTCAAGACTTCGGGAACCACCTCAGCCAGCGAACCGCTGGAGAGGTATTTTTGCGCCAACAGCGTACTTTCAAGGGCAAACCCCAAGCCGTGGCTCGCCGCTTCTAGGCTCATATAGGATCGGTCAAAGCTCAAGGCGTAGGGCTTTTCGGGGCGAGCCAAGCCATGCTGAGCGAACCACTCAGGCCATCTGAGTAGAGTTGCCTCAGAAAGAATCAAGTCTTGGGCCAGCAGGTCAACTGCGTTTTTCACCACACAGCGTCCGATCAGCTTAGGCGAGGCCAGTACCGCGAAGCTCTCGTTGCGCACGGTGCGTACTTCATAACTGGGCCAATTGGGCCGCCCGTGACGAATATCGACATCAATCTTGTCTTGGCTGAAGTGCAGCGACTCGTACGAGCACGATAAATTGATCTGGATGTCTGGATTGGTCATACGAAATGACTCCAACCGCGGCATCAGCCACAGTAAACCAAAGCTGGGTGAGGAATGCAGCCGCAGGCAATCGAGACTCACGTCACTCGCCGCCCGGACAGTTGCGACCTCAAGGCTTTGCAACAAACCAGAGATATCCTTCAAGTACTGCTCGCCTACCGGTGTCAGCGTGACCCCACGCGCCGCGCGTACAAATAACTGTCGACCAATCATGACCTCCAGTTTGGCCAGTTGATGACTGATTGCCGACGGTGTTAAGTCCAGCACTTCGGCGGCTCTTGCCAGATTGCCAAAGCGGGCGGTTTGCTCGAAGGCTTGAATGGCTCTCAACGGTGGCAGATTGGATAACGGAATGTCGTCTTGGCGCATCGGTATTGAGCCTATTGTTTTGGTCTTGTACGAGTAGCGCTATTCAAGCACTTGTGTTCTGGATTGACGAGTGCTGAATTTTTTTCATGTAGCAGTGAGGTTTGGCTTATTGCTCGGTCACTGCGCACAGACCACTCTGAGTCCGCGATCGCTGAATCGAACCCTAATAACAATCAGAGGGACTCCTCATGCTTCTTCAAGGCAAAGTCGCCATTATCACGGGCGCTGCATCCGAACGTGGTATCGGCCGCGCAACTGCTGTGACCTTCGCCAACCACGGTGCCCGCGTGGTGATTCTGGACCTCGACGAGTCCGCCGCCCGAGATGCCGCCGCCGCACTCGGCGAGGGTCACTTAGGCCTGGCCGCCAATGTCGCCGACGAAGCCCAAGTGACGGCTGCCGTCGCCAAAGTTATTGAGCAGTACGGACGTATCGACATACTGATTAATAACGCGGGCATCACCCAACCTATCAAAACGCTGGATATCCGCTCGGGCGATTACGACAAGGTTCTGGATGTGAGCCTGCGCGGTACGTTGGTCATGTCGCAGGCAGTCATTCCAACGATGCTCGCTCAAGCCTCAGGCAGCATCGTTTGCATGTCATCGGTCTCAGCCCAGCGTGGAGGCGGCATTTTCGGCGGCCCACATTACAGCGCAGCGAAAGCCGGTGTCCTAGGGCTGGGCAAGGCCATGGCGCGAGAATTTGGCACGGCCAACATTCGCGTCAACTCGATTGCGCCAGGTCTGATTCATACCGATATCACCGGTGGCCTGATGCAGGATGATCGTCGCCACGCGATTATCGAGAGCATCCCGTTGGGACGACTGGGGACGGCGCAGGACGTCGCGAATGCGGCACTGTTTCTAGCCAGCGATCTGTCCGCTTACCTCACCGGCATCACGCTGGATGTAAACGGCGGCATGTTGATCCACTAACGGCCCTGCAAGCGGCTGCTATCCATAAGCTCTGGATCGGTGATACCCCGGGTTCTAAACCCGGCGGTCTATAAAAACAAGAGACCTGACCATCATGATAACCACCATGACGCTGGACGCTGCGTCCACTGTGCGCGCAAGCGCGTACCGCAAAACTGCCTGGCGATTGATGCCATTTTTGATGCTGTGTTATCTGTGCGCTTACCTGGACCGAGTAAACGTCGGGTTTGCAAAGCTGCAGATGATGAATGACCTGTCCTGGAGCGAGGCGGTATACGGTCTGGGTGCAGGGGTGTTCTTTCTGGGTTATTTCCTCTGCGAAGTACCCAGCAACCTCATCCTCCATAAGGTCGGCGCACGACGCTGGATTGCGCGCATCATGATCTCGTGGGGCATTATTTCCGGCCTCTTCGCCTTTGTAGAAACGGCTTGGCAGTTCTATACGCTGCGCTTTCTGCTGGGTATTGCCGAAGCAGGTCTTGCGCCGGGTTTACTGCTCTACCTCACGTATTGGTTCCCCTCCTATCGCCGCGCCAAAATGA